>JAPLDV010000528.1 GCA_026391235.1 Bacteroidia bacterium
CTGGCGACAAGTGGGCCTCGTTCTCCAATTACGGCAATCCTCCGGTAGACTGGTGCGCTCCGGGGGTAAGTATTTTGTCCTGTTATAAGGGGGGTGCCTATGCCACAATGAGCGGTACCTCGATGGCTGCCCCGCATGTTGCCGGATTATTGCTTTTGGGTGCTATTCAAAGCGGCGGGAATGTGATCGGGGATCCATCCCTTCCGGCGGATCCGATCGCACATCATTAGGGTTCTTTAAGGATAATGATGAAAAGGCTGTGCTCCGCATGCGGACACAGCCTTTTTATATTACATTCGCAGCCAGGCTAATCTTATTATTATGAAAAATATTCTAATTGTCGTTACTTCCTTGTTGATCTCAGTTTCTGTTCAGGCGCAGGATAAACCTGCATACCAAATATTTACCGGTGACGGAGATGAGGTCAGGTACGGCAAAATGCTTAAGGAACTCCAAAAAGCTGATTTTGTATTTTATGGCGAGTCACACAACAATCCGATTGCCCATTGGCTGGAACTGGAGATCACCCGGGACCTATTCGAGGAAAAGGGACAGGAGTTGGTTTTGGGCGCCGAAATGTTTGAAACAGATAACCAGATATTGATCGATGAATTGTTCAATGGATTTCTTACCGATAAGAAATTCACCGAAGATTGCAGGCTGTGGAAAAACTATCCGACAGACTATAAGCCGCTTCTTATGTTTGCCAAGGATAAGAAAATTCCTTTTGTTGCAACAAATATACCGCGACGGTATGCTTCGCTTGTGGCTTCCAAAGGTTTTGACGTTCTCGACTCATTATCGCCTGAGGCGAAAGCATTTTTACCACCGCTCCCGATAGCTTTTGACCCGGAGGTTCCCTGCTATAAAAATATGCTGAGCATGATGGAAGAAATGACTACCCCGGCAGCTGGTGGCAAGGGTGCTACCTTAGCTCCTGTAATGCCGGCTGGTGCAGCTGCAGCCATGCCAGCTGCCGCCGCCGCAAAAATGCCAGCCACAACAGTTGCTGCTATGCCAGCCACGGTTGCTGCAATGCCTGCTCCGGTTGGTGCGGCCATGGCGGCTCATGGCGGACAGAACACCGTGAAGGCCCAGGCGATCAAGGACGCTACCATGGCCTGGTTTATTAATAAATACTACAAACCCGGCAAACAATTCATTCATTATAATGGTTCATACCACTCCGATAAACATGAAGGGATCATCTGGTACCTGAGAAAACTTCAACCCAATGCAACAATCGTAGTTATTACTACTGTTTCACAGGATGAGCTTAAAGAACTGGGTACAGAGGGTAAAGGCAAGGGGGATTTTGTTGTGGTGGTGCAGAGCCGCATGACTAATACTTATTAAGGTTCCAGATGACTCGGAGCAGCGTCAAGAGGTCCCCGCCTTCGCGGGGATGACAGAAAAAGCCGTTTTAGCGGGGATAACAGTTAGATAACGGTTAATATGGAATAATTATGTGGATCTGTCCGGAATGCGACCGTAAATTTGCCCGGAATCATCAGGGTCATTCGTGCATCGAATCCGATCCTGACGCCCTTTTTATCGGAAATGACGGCAATACACGGGTTCTGTTTCATCTGTTGATAGAGAAAGTCAGGGAATTCGGGGAGGTTGAAATTCACTCAGCAAAGTGGAGCCTGACAGTCAGGCGGCTTTCTACTTTTCTTTCCATCATGGTAGGGAAAAATCATCTGACACTTGTTTTCATCAGTGTCCAACCGATAGATGAATTCCCGGTTTATCAGAATTATCGCCATACAGGCAGCAGGTATTCAAATTCGGTTAAGATCGAGAGCGAGGAAGAAATCGATGATCAGCTGATCCGGTGGCTGAGACAGGCCTGGGAGCTGGCCGGTTAGTCATGCCCTTTGCCTGAAGCGCCATTAATGAACGCCCTGATATTTTCGGTGGTAACATTTGGAGGCATCCCTCCGCCGCAGGAAGGAAGTATACGGCGGTGATCTGTTAATTCTGAGAGCATAGTCCTTGCGGCAGCCTCAATTTGGCCAGGCGACCCGGCAGCCAGCACATCCCGGGGAGGCAGGTTGCCCATCAGGGTAATTCCATCGCCGGTCAGCCCGCGCAGTTCATTCAGGGTAACATCAACTCCCATATTAAACAGGTTGATCCCCATATCTTTCAGCAAAGGAGCAGATTCCCGGCAAGGGGCATCATTATGTAACAATTTGACAAATAATGGCCTGTCATACAGCTCTTTGAAATATGGCAATCCGAACTCTTCAAACTGATCGCGGCTCATAAAGCCGATCAGGTCATCGAGCATAAAGATCCCATCGATACTGTCGATAGTTTTCTTTTGCAGATCGTGCCATTCCATCAGGAAATCGGTGATCAGCCTGATCAAACCGTGAGCCTTTACCGGTTCCATGAGGATCAGCGTCAGGAACTCAGTGGTGCCCATTAGATAGCTGGCAATGTTCAGCGGGCCGCGCGACACCGAAAAGCGGATCTGCTGGCCTGATTTTTCGATAAGGGGCCGGTATTTTACCAGCCGGTTGAGCATAAACGGGAGCAGTCCGTCGGTTTTGGGATTCGGTTTGATCAGCCGGTCAATTTCTTCAGATGCGTGTATTTTCCGATGGGCATGCGGAAACTCATTTGCAGGAAAACTGTACCGGGCGCCGAAAGCCGATGGCTCGGTGCACATGCCGAACTCCGACCAGTATCCCGGCAGGAAGATGACATCCGGAAAGGTTTCCGATGCTTTTCTATGGCACTGAAACCAGGTTTCATCGTGTGTAAAATAATCGATCATGGTTACCCCGGCCCAGTTCGGCAGCCAGGGGCAATCGATGATAAAACCCACCGGCAGCGGCCAAACCCGTTCGCCGTTTATCACCCTTAGAAGCGTGTTCCAATGATTATCAGTCATTTATTATTATTTACGTTTCTAACGGACGCAAATATGCGTCCCTACACGACCATACGTCCTCCGATGGTCACAATTGAAACGGCAGCCCGGCAGTTTTCATCTCGATCTTTATTCCTTGTTTCGGTCCGGAAGCGGTAAAAACGGCTTCAAATCTCAACTGGTGTTTGCCCTGCGTCAGGGTTACATAATATTGCGTGAGCTGACCGGTGCCAACAAGTTGCCAGGTTGAATTGTATAGATAAATATAGCTTCCTCCGGGATACTTAATATGGTGATTAGCAGGCAGATCAAGCGGTAAAAGAATCTTTCGTCCATCATCGATAGTCATTCTTATAAGAGTTGCTGAGTTTTCCGGTCCCGATGAAAGTATAAACTGTACCGGCTGATCCGGATTTTCATTATTTATTTCGATGGGCATCGTACCGGAACCGGGCTTATATTCTGCCCGCCAGATGGTATACGGGTAGAGGTTCCAGTTATTCGGACCCTCCATCTCCAGATGGTATTCATTTTTGATATTCTGCATCTGCGTTTTAACGTTTGCCGGGAAGGCCCCAGCCATCCGCGCCCGCTCCCATTCCCGCAGGGCATAAAGAATTTTCTCGCTGAAACCGTTCCTTCCGACCGAAGACAAAGAGGTAACCAGGGCATACCCGGCGTCAAATCCTGCTGACCGGGCCAGCAGCCATTCGATATCCTCAAGGCTTGTTTCCGGTGTCATACGGAACCAGCCGAGCATGGAAGGGATCAGGTTTCGCTGGAAATATAGCTGATTCAACAGTCGGTATTGAGTCTGGCTTTCGCGAAATCCGGCATACCAGGGTTCGCCCCAGTTCATCCGGGTAAAGCTGTGCCAGAAATAGTGGCCCGGACCGCTGGCATC
>JAPLDV010000914.1 GCA_026391235.1 Bacteroidia bacterium
GGCATTCTAAATTAAAATTAGCACGCGGACTTTCGCGGATCCCTGCGGGAACGCGGATTAACACGGATTTTTTATTTTCAGATCCGCGAGAATCCGCGTGCCTTTAATAGGTTTGATTAACCAAACGAAATAGGCTAATTATAAGTCTCCGCATTCCCTTGTAAAATTGCAAATCTGTCCGTACTTTTAGACGTCCCCCCCCAGATAAAGTTTGAAAACTTCATTCGGGACTACCTCCAATTCTGATGGTTATTTCAATCTGAAGGTTAAGAAGTTGCCAGCTATCCTCTTTTTCAGCTATTTGGGGTATGAAGTGAATCAGTACCAGCTGAAATCAGCCGAAACAAATGTCTTGAAAATTTATTTGAAACCTGAAATCCGCAAGATTGGAGAGGTAACCATATCCGGGGACAGGATCATTAACCTGATTCATGGGGATACGCTGAACATCGTGGATTATGAGGAAGGGAAGTTATGAAAGATGCGTTACCACGCCTGTCATTCAGCGTAAGAACGATATCGTGATTTTCGATTTTTTTGGTAATTCTATCTATTTTTTCAGTGCCGAAGGCGACCTGCCGAGATCGGTTCAAATCACATTTCATCTAATGGAATACCTTGAACTGTTTGTTATTAAGCATACTGATATCGACATGATCAATTTCAGCCAGAAGATCCTGTACGATGAGAAAGAGAACCTGATCTGGGCCGTGTGGCATCTGAAATCAACCGGACAATACTCATTAAAAGAGATCAACCCCGAAAACGGGGAAATAGTCAGGGTTGTTGAAGTCCCCGACTATCCCTTTATCGATTGGATGCTGGTTCACGGAAACATACTTTATTTCCTGTATACTGAAAAGACATACCCGTCTTACAGCCCGATCCGCAACCCCGCCGTAAATCCCGGGTACATCGAAACCTCACTCTTCCAGTGATGAGGATGCTCCCCAATCATTTCATTCCCGGTAACCATCACATTCCAGCTACCGCCGGCATAGGCGCCAATGATCCGTGTGATGTTATAGCTCAGCGAAACATTCAGCCGGTTCAGCATATTCATATGCTCCGTATACCAGGCATCCTCGTTGATCTGGTAAGAAACCGCCTCGAGGCTCAGGTCCATACGTTTTCCTACCGGAATGAGCGTTCCGATACCGTAACCGAATCCCCATTTTATGCTGCCGCTTTTGGTTGCTGCTCCAACCGACAGGATATTGTAAAACTGCCTGACACCGGTTTTGAAGCTGATCTCACCGTACAGGGTTTCGTTACCCCCGACCTGTATCACTTTATATCCATTGCGCACAAAACTCAGGAAGCCTATTGGAATGCCCTTTTCAATGGTATCAGCAACATTTACAAAGCCCAGCTGCACCCCGTGCAGGATCCGTGCATAATTCAAGAAACCCGATACCTGTATCCCGGTTTGCTTTCCAGTGGTAACGTTGCTAAATCCTGCCGCCTGCACTCCCTTGGTATCGCCAACGGTAATGTTCGCAAAGCCCGATCCCTGAATCCCATCAATAGTATCGAGGGCCACGTTGGCAAAACCCGAAAACTGACAACCGACAACCTTCTTCCGGTTAAAGTTCCAGAATCCCGATATTTCCAAACCATTGGCGTATCCAAAGGTATTATTGCAGAATCCGGCTATCTGAATACCATTCATATCGCTCTTCAATGCGTTGGCAAAACCTCCAAATTCCACCCCTTTCAATCCGCCTGAGAAACCGGCAAACATATTGAATGAAATCAGGTTGGTGGTATTCCAGGATTGCATTCCATTGGTGCCCAACGGAGTAATGAAACTCAAATGGAACGGAATTATACGAGTTGAGTCCTGGGCCTTTAAAACGCCCGCCGATACGATGATCAGAAAGGCTATAATTCCTGTTATTTTACTTACTGTTGTTCTCATCGTTTTGATTGTTTAGATAAAGCTCATCGTAACTGGAAACAAGAGCCATTGGAAGGATCACTGGCACCACGGTCATCGTTTTCCTAATTTTAGTTTTCATACCCTTAATTTGATTTTAGTTGTTTAATAAGACGCATTTTCATAAGGATGACAGGAATCCTCAGCAATACCCCTATCGGTATGAAAAAAAAGTTGATCAAAACCTGAAGCCTGCCGTTGCCCCTATCCAGATGCTGACCGGGGTGGTGAAAACCATTTGACTATCAATGGGTAAAGAAAATAAAACAGGTAATGTGGAGGAGCCTAAATCAGCTGGATCCTGACTGGAAAATCCGTTTAGTGTGGGTCCGAATATAAATTTCAGGTGCCTGGCAAGCTCAATGTCCAGGGTGGAAGAAAAGCGGACCAGAGCGCCTTTATAATCAATAAAATTTGTATTGTCTGATATATAGTAGCCGGTAAAGTCCATGCTCAGGGTTAATCTTTTGGCAAGCCGGACTTGGGTGCCCAGTCCGTATCCAACCGAAAGCCAGTTCTGTTGCCACCCTGCTGTGAGGATATTATAAAAATGACGGATACCGGTTTTGAAGCTCACATTCAGTGGGAAAAACTCATTTGCAGTAACCTCAAAAGTATGATATCCCTTTGCAATAAAGCTGAGCAGCCCGATCGGAAGGCCTGAGCTAACCGTATCGGCAATATTGAAAACCGATAATTGTAGCCCCTGCACCTCCCTGGCATAATTCAGAAATCCAGCCACCTGGAGACCTTTGTTGGCTTTTAATGCAACATTCATAAAACCGGCTGCCTGGATGCCGTCAACATTCTGACTCGTGAAGTTGCTGAATCCGGAAACCTGGGTACCGTTCATCGGGCCGCGAAGGACGTTACTGAACCCGGCCAGTTGCACACCACGAATGGTATCGGTTACGACATTGCTGAATCCGGCGGCCTGCAACCCGATAAATGAACCGGCATCAACATTAAAAATCCCGGACATTTGGATTCCCTTGCTTCTTTCCCCGACAATATTTCCTAAACCTGATATCTGAACACCGTGCATCTCATTCCGCACTACGTTTAGCAATCCACCGAGCTCTAAACCCCTCACGCCGCCGGCATATCCGGCAAAAATGTTCAGGGAAAGGCGGTTGGTGATCAATCCCGATATAAAACGGTTACTCCCGACAAAAGGGAAAAGTGAAAGCTGAGCCCATCTTTGTTCGATAACCGGAATATTATCTGCCGCGACTCTGGTTTTTGCCGGTACCAGTGCTTTCACCAGGGTCCGCTCATTCAACCCGGCCACCGGTAATCCTGATAATTGATTTTCCGTTTGCTTTCGGTGTTTGGGATTCAGGGAGATATTCAGGGAAACCTGTTCCTTTGGTTTTACGATGATCAGGGTATCGGCATAGCCAGCCTTGCTGTAGCTCAATAACTGATTTTCACGTTCACCGGGAACGGTCAGCGAGTAAAATCCTTTAGAATCCGTGGCAGAAACAAACATCCCCTCAACCTCGTAAATACTGGCCGCTGAAATGATTTCACCGGTTTGTGCATCATAAATATATCCCCTGATCGTATATTCCTGGTTCCGCCTTCTCTTATCCACCTTTTTAATCGGGGAATCATTCAGGAGAATAATATGATTACCCAGAACTTTATACCGGATACCGGGTCCGAATAAGTCACCTAGAATTTGATTCACTGACAAATCTTTGGTATGTATCGAAACCAGGCTATCTCCCGGGATGATTTCAGAGTTATAAGAGAACTGGAAGCCGCCTGATTCACCGATCTTCGGAAGCGCATCTTTCAGTTTAACCTGATTGAGATTAATGGAGATTTTTTTCTCCAGATGGTTGGTTTGCGCGGCTGCCCATGGTGCAACTGGGAACAGCAAAAGGATTATCAAAACGATACAGGATTTACTCAACTTCATTGCTGCACCCCTTCCCGTTGATAATAAACATTTTCCCATTCCTGCTCAGTTTCAGATCGAATGAAGCTGCCACCACCTTAAGGATCTGGTCGATGGATTCATTGGTAAACGTGGCTGAAAGCATACATTTCAAAATCGCTGTATCCTTCACTTTTATATCCGCATCGTAGTGTTTCTGAAGCAAATCGAAAACCAGCGACAGTTTTGTCTCCTGGAATATCAGCTTTTTATTGGCCCAGAAAAGCTCATCGGGATCAATTTCAGCTGGCTTGCTGATCTCATGGGTGCCGTGTCGGATCAGCCCTCTTTC
>JAPLDV010000698.1 GCA_026391235.1 Bacteroidia bacterium
ACCGGTTCGGAAAACCCGAAGAAGTTGCCGATTTGGTTGCTTTTTTAGTGTCAAAAAAGGCTTCTTATATTACCGGCGAAGTCATTTCGATAAACGGAGGATTATACACCTGATAATAATCTCAGAGCTATGGCAAACAGAGTTGTTATAACCGGTATGGGAATTTATTCCTGCATAGGAAAAAACCTTGATGAAGTAAAGGATTCTCTGTATCATGGAAGATCTGGCATTGGGATCGAAGAAATACGTAAAGCGGTTGGTTTCCGTTCCCCTCTTACCGGAATACTTGAATTGCCCCAACTTAAAGGGAAGCTCGATCGTCGTTTACGAACCGGTCTGGCGGAAGAAGGCGAGTTCGCCTATATTTCCACGCTTGAAGCCCTGGGAAACGCCGGGGTAGATATGAATTATCTTGAAAACAACGAAGTAGGGATTCTTTTTGGAAACGATAGTTCTGCAAAAGCAGTTATCGAAGCCAACAATATCATAGAAGAAAAGCGGGATACCACCTTGCTGGGCTCCAGTGCTATCTTTCAAGCCATGAATTCTACGGTAACCATGAACCTTGCTGTAATCTTTAAGCTGAAAGGCATCAATTTTACAATATCGGCTGCATGCGCCAGCGGTTCCCATGCAATTGGGCTTGGTTATCTCTTTATTAAACAAGGACTTCAGAAAATGATTATATGCGGGGGAGCTCAGGAAATCAATTTCTATTCTATGGGTAGTTTCGATGCGCTTAGTGCATTCTCTATAAATACTGATGATCCCACAAAAGCCTCGCGTCCGTTTGACCGCGACCGTGATGGATTGGTTCCAAGCGGAGGTGCAGCTACTTTGATACTCGAAGATTACGACCATGCTGTAGCCCGCGGAGCAAAAATATTTGGGGAAGTGGTTGGTTACGGTTTCTCATCTAACGGCGGACATATCTCGCAACCTAATGACCTTGGCTCATATACTGCAATGGTTCGTGCTCTTGAAGATGCAGGAATGAAGCCTTCGGAAATTGATTACATTAACGCCCATGCTACATCGACACCGCTTGGCGACCAATATGAAGCTATGGCAATTTATCAGTTATTTGGTGAAAACTGCCCATTGGTAAGCTCCACCAAGTCGATGACCGGACACGAATGCTGGATGGCTGGCGCCAGCGAAATAGTTTACTCGGCCATAATGATGCAAAATTCGTTTGTTGCCCCAAATATCAATTTCGAAAATCCTGATGAACACTCTGCAAAATTGAATATTGCAACCAAAACAATAAATAAGGAAATAAATGCATTCCTTTCGAACTCATTTGGGTTTGGTGGCACTAACAGTGCTCTTATTGTGAAAAAATAAATTAAAATTGAAATATATGACCAGAGAAGAAATCGTAAAAATTACCAATGATTTTTTGATCGACGAGATTGAAGTTGATCCGGCTGCTATTCATGAAAATGCCACCTTTAAAAATGATTTGGGCATCGATAGTCTCGATTTTGTCGATATTGTTGTAATTGTCGAAAAGAAGTTCGGTTTCAAAATTAAGGCTGAAGAAATGAGCGGAGTTACCACTTTAGGAGGATTTTACAATTATATCGAAACCAGGCTAAACAACAAGTAGGTTATTGTGAAAAAAAGTCCTCAATGGAAAGGCAGAACTCATGGAGGTGCACTTGGGCAAAAGGGATTATTCTTCTTTTTTAAATACATGAACCTTTCATTGGGTTATGCCATTCTGAGTGTCGTTATTGTATTTTACATGATTTTTAGCCGTACGGGCTTTAAGTCAATATGGTTTTATTTCAGGAAAATACAAGGTAACGGAGTGGTTAAATCGCTTATAAATACGTACAAAAACCATTATCTTTTCGGACAAACACTTCTCGACAAGTTTGCGCTTTTTGCAGGAAAAAAACAGACATTTAAAATGTCCATAACCGGCCAAAAGTATTTCGATGAAATTATTAATTCGTCCAAAGGGGCTATTATAGCCAGTTCCCATGTGGGCAATTTCGAAATATCAGGTTATTTGTTACGCCAGACACAAAAACGAATCAACGGAATCGTTTATGGTGGCGAAAACCCTGTTATCCAACAATATCGCGAAAGAATACTGAATGAAAAAAATGTTTTCCAGATTCCCATTGCTGACGACATGTCCCACATCTTTACTATTAACAACGTTCTTTCACAAGGTGAAATTTTGAGCATGCCTTGTGATAGAGTTTATACGGGAAACAAGATTACATCGCTAAAATTTATGGGACAAATGGCACGTTTTCCGACAGGTGCATACCATTTGGCTGTTAAATTCCAAGTGCCGGTACTTACCCTCTTCGTTATGAAAGAATCCGCAAAGAGTTATCACATATTTATCAGCCGCATCGATAGCTATTCGTCAGATGATCTATCCGTTATGCAAAAAGTAGATGAATTGGCCCGAAATTATGTTGCCGGTCTGGAAACAATATTAAAAGAATACCCCAGGCAATGGTTTAATTTCTACAAGTTCTGGAATTAAATGGTCACCACAAAAAATATACTGCTCGTTTCGGCCAATACGCACACTACACCTTATCCTGTATATCCATTGGGGATCTCTTATTTATTAACCTATTTAAAAAAGCATCTTCCATTTCATTTGTTTACTTTTTTCGACTTTAACCGCCAGTCAATGACGGAGTTTACCCAAATACTTGAAGATGGGAATTTTGGCATGGTGGGATTATCACTCCGGAACGTGGATGATAACAATATTTATGAAAAAAATAGTTTTATTGCCTGGTACATGCAAATTATCTATGCAGTACGAGCTTCAAGCAAGGCTGTTGTAGTTGTGGGCGGACCGGGTTTCTCAATCTTTCCTGAACTTATCTTCGACACGTTACACCCGGATTTTGGAATTAAAGGTGAAGGGGAGGAATCTCTTCTGCAACTGATAAAATGCCTGGATAATCATTCTGAATTTCATCATATTGAAGGACTGGTATATAGAACATCATTTTCCGGAATAAAGGTGAATCCAAGAATTACCCATTTAAATTCTCTGGAACTGTCTTTCGATAATGACCTGGTTGACTTTTACTGGAGCAAAAGCGGTATGCTCAACATTCAAACCAAACGAGGATGCCCTTATCGATGCATTTATTGCAGTTACCCGATTATTGAAGGCAGGAAGATTCGAACGCTAAATCCCGATCTTATAGTTGAAACGCTTAAGGACCTTTATTTCAACAAAGGAATTACTTATGTTTTTTTTACTGATTCGGTATTTAACATTTCAAATGCTTATAACATAAAGCTCGCGAAACTGATTATAAAAAGTGGGGTGAAGGTGAATTGGGGAGCCTATTTCTCTCCGCATAACCTCAGTCGTGATGTGTTGACCCTGTTTAAAAAGGCCGGCCTTTCCCATGTTGAGTTCGGAACCGACTCGTTTTCGGATCATCAGCTTAAAAACTACCGAAAGAGCTT
>JAPLDV010000804.1 GCA_026391235.1 Bacteroidia bacterium
TTGATCTGGATGATTACAACCATGAAGTGCACGAGGGTTGCCATATCACGAGCATGGCAGGCACGTGGCTCACAATTGTCGAAGGATTTGGCGGAATGCGGGTAATCGACAATCAGCTCCATTTTAATCCGGTTCTTCCAAACCATTGGACTTCCCTGTCATTTACCATACACTTCAGGGGCCATCTGCTGGCAATCAATATCGATAAACAGAGTATAAGGATTATTGATCAGCGAGATTCCGCTATCGAGCTTTTCATTAGCGGTAACGGTTACCTGATTAAGCCAGGAACCGAGCTTTTGGTGCAATTATAAACCTGCTTATTATTCGATGAACTTTCGGTTTTGCGTCGTAATTATGCTTTCCCTGTTTTGGCCCGGCTTATCCCTGACGGGTCAATCGGGCTACCGCTTCAAAGATCCCGGGACTGACAGGCTCACTCTGATTTTTGAACTTTCACAAAACCTCATCATCATTCCAACCAGGATTAATAATTCCTCATACCTGCAGTTGATCCTGGATTCCGGGATCAGTAGTACGATAATATCCGGGCTTACAGCTTCTGACACCCTACTGATCAATGCTGCCCGTAAGATTAAAGTAGGTGGATTGGGCGATGGCACTCCCATTGATGCCTATTTTTCGAAGGGAAACCAGATTTCGATTGGGGACCCTCAAGATTCAGCAACGGGAATTACAGGCGGCAGCATGGATATATATATATTGGATTCGGACCAATTTGAGCTTTCACGTCAGCTGGGAGTTCCGGTTAATGGGCTCGTTGGTTCTGATCTGTTTGAGAGCTTTATAATCGGAATTGATCCTATTGAAAAAGAAATCACGTTTCACAACCGGGAAAAATTCAATTTTAAAAAGAGTACCCGTTCCTATTCGAAAATCCCATTGACGGTAATTAACGGAAAAGCCTATATAGATGTAAAAATACTTCAGGAGAATAATTCGGTTTTTACTGCAAAATTGTTGATTGATACCGGTGCCAGTTTATCTTTCTGGATTGCTCCGATTGCCGATAGCTCCATTGTAGTGCCTCAGAAAACAATCAAATCATTGCTTGGCCAAGGACTCAACGGTGAGATTTCAGGGGTTAACGGAAGGGTTAAAAAGGCAGAAATTGGCCCTTTTGTTTTCAGAAAACCGCTAGTTTCCTATCCGGATTCCTTATCCATATCAGGATTAACCTTAAATGCCAGTCGGCATGGCAGTTTAGGAAATGACATTCTGAGACGTTTCAGTGTCATTTTTGATTTTCAGGGTTCAGCTCTATACCTGAAACCGAATAAGTGGTTCAAAACATCTTTCTCATATAACCGGAGCGGAATGAATGTAGAGAAATTGAACCCGATGATTCCGGTATTTTCGATATTCAGCATTATTCCCGGATCGCCTGCTGATCAGGCAGGGCTGAAACCAGGTGATATTATTGAGTATATCAATTACCTTCCGGCTTTCAATCTCAACCTCGATGATATCAATAATATCCTGTACGGCGATTCAGGCAAACTGGTGCTTATCAGAGTCGACCGCAACGGAGAGAAGCTTAAGGTGAAATTTTATCTTGAAGCAAAAATATAATCATTAAGCCTGTTTTTATGTAAACTATTTAAATCTAAGCATTTATTTTCTAGGAACTTACCAATATTTGAAAAAAATAATAAGCATTTTGTACAACAAGTAAAATTAGTATTACCTTTGTAGCGAATTTCAAAGGTTGGTATGACAAGAATAAATGGTTTAATAATTAGGAAGATGACCACTCCGGCCGGAGAAAACCAAATGAAATCTAAGAAAAATTATAATTATCCATTATCTTAAAATCTTTAACGGAGGATTTAAAAATGAAAATCAAATTGTTATCAGGAATTGCAATCGTGGGTTTGGCTCTCGTATTTGCTGGCTGCCAGAAGTATCCACAAGTTGAAGTTGATGGTGCTAAAGCTGCAGTTGAAGCTGCCAGAGCAGCTCAGGCCGACAAGTATGTTACTTCTGAGTTCAACGCACTTAGTGATTCATTAAGCACGGTTTTGAGTGCCGTAGAAAGCCAGAAATCAAAGCTCTTTAAAAATTACAAAAAAGAGGTTGTGAAATTAATCGCTACTACCGAAGTGGCCAAAACCGTTACTGCCAACGCGATTGCTAAAAAAGAGCAGATGAAGCAGGAATGCGCCGCAACCCTTACTGAAATCGCTACTTTATTGACGACCAATAAGGAAATGCTTGCCAAAGCTCCTAAAGGAAAAGAAGGTAAAGAAGCTATGATGCAGATCCAGACCGAACTGACCACTATTGAAACTCAGGTAAATGATGTTAATGCCAAAG
>JAPLDV010000570.1:0-2253 GCA_026391235.1 Bacteroidia bacterium
AGGACATTGACTTTCAGATAGAGGCCGATTTTGCCGGATTGATGTCGCCCGGAATGCCCAACAGTGCTTCGGAAATCTGTGACCGGGTAGGCCACATCATGAATTATGGAGATGGCTGGTATGGAGGCGTTTACATGGCCGCGATGTACAGTCTGGCCTTTGTGAGCCAGGATATTGAATATGTTGTTACGGAAGGATTGAAAGCCATACCCGCAGAGTCGAATTTTTATAAATGCATACAGGATGTGATATCGGTTTATCTTAAGAATCCGGATGACTGGAAATCGGCATGGTTTGCTGTGGAGCGCTCCTGGGCAGCGGATATTGGTTGTCCTGACGGGGTTTTCCGGCCATTTAATATTGATGCGCGGGTAAATGCGGCATATGTGGTGATTGGTTTGCTTTACGGAAAGGGTGATTTCGCCAGGACTATAGATATTGCCACGCGTTGTGGTCAGGATTCCGATTGCAATCCGGCCAGTGCGGGCGGGATTCTCGGCACTATGATGGGTTATTCCCGAATTCCGGCTATATGGCTCATCGCTTTAAAACCTATCGAGAACAAACCTTTTTCTTATACAGATCTGTCGCTCAATAAAGTATATGAAACCGGGTATAAGCATGCCATGGAAATGATCCGGCGGAACGGTGGAAAGTCAGATGGAGAAAACATTCAACTTCCGGATCAGCCAATCCGACCGGTTAAACTGGAGATTAATTTCCCCGGAATGGTTCCGGACGTGCGCAAGTATATCGGGATCAATCTCGAAACGGAATCTGAAATCACCTTTGAAGGAACCGGATTTATTTTGACCGGCGGGCCGGCCAGGATGGATTACAGCCGCACCGATCCTTATGTGTTTCAGGTAGAGATGGTTCTGGACCAAAAGCCTGCTGAGGTTTTAAACATGCCGGTCAATGGTCTGGTCCGAAGGCTCGAGATAGCCTGGAAATACGACCTCGAACCCGGGCAGCATACCCTCCGGCTGAAGATTCTGAATCCCAAACCAGGGGAGGTTATCCGTATGAATGACCTGATCACCTATCGAAAAAACTGACAGGTGCCTCCTCAATAATCATTACCTTTGGAGGATGGTTATAGCGGTCAATTGCCGGTTATTGCTTAAAAACAAGCTCGAAGGGATCGGGTGGTTCACCTATCAGACCTTCAGGCGTATCACACGCGACCATCCCGAGCACCGGTTCATTTTCATATTCGACAGGCCTTATGATCCCTCCTTTATTTTTTCAGATAACATCACGCCGGTAGTGGCTGGTCCGCCTACCCGGCATCCCATACTATGGTTCCTTTGGCTGGAATTTGTCATTCCGCGCATCCTCCGTAAATACAAGGCGGATCTTTTCTTTTCACCCGATGGATTTCTGTCGTTACGGACTAAAGTGAGATCCATCCCGGTGATCCATGATATCAGTTTTGTGCACCGGCCGAAGGATGTGCCATTCGCAGCGCGCGTTTATTACAATTTTTTCTTCCCGAAGTTTGCCCGCAAGGCTTACCGGATCTGCACGGTCTCGATGTATTCGCAGAAAGATATTATAAAAACGTACGGTGTTGCCCGGCCTATCATCCGGGTGGTTTACAACGGCGTCAACGAAAGCTATAAACCGATAACTGACAACGAAATACAGGCAGTCCGCAAACAATACTCCGATGGCCTCCCATACTTCCTGTATGTTGGATCGCTGCATCCGCGCAAGAATGTCGACAACCTGTTAAGAGCTTACGATCAGTTCATTGAGAGGACGGGTTTGGATGTTAAGATGGTGGTGGTTGGGGCGAGGATGTGGACCGGCCCAACCCTCCGAAGTACCTCCCCCAACCCGTTGCGAAGTACCTCCCCCAACCCCCTCCTGATGAAGGAGGGGGCAAGAGCCTCGGTAGTATATACGGGGCGGTTGGAGCCGGAGGAGTTGTGCAGGGTGATGGGTGGGGCGTTGGCCCTGACTTTTGTGCCATGGTATGAGGGTTTTGGGATACCGGTTGTGGAAGCCATGGCGGCGGGGGTGCCGGTGCTGACATCAAATGTTACGTCGCTGCCGGAGGTTGGTGGAAATACCGTAATTTATGCTGCACCGGGATCGGTGGATGAAATTGCGAAGGGCATGGAAAGGCTGGCAACTGATTCTTTTTTACGCGGCAAACTGATCGCTGGCGGTCTGGAGCGGAGCAAACTGTTCAGCTGGGATAAAACAGCGAGGAAAGTGTGGCTCACACTGGATACAGTGCTGAAA
>JAPLDV010000570.1:2260-16896 GCA_026391235.1 Bacteroidia bacterium
CCATAACGAACTATCCGGAAGCTTGATTGAACAGAAAACCCTCAGGGTACCCTAAAAAGCTAACGAAAACATTGCGGATAAGGTTTTAATTAAAAGTGAGTTTCCACTTTGAAACCCCTGTTACATCTTCAGTTTCCCCGAAATTCGAATAAAAGAACCCCTCACTATCCGCATGCAGCAACAATCCGTTCTTTTTCCAATCCCACGGATAACTCTTCAAAAAAATACCATCCTTATCAAATAATTCGATGCTGGAGGAAAACTCACGTTCGTTGCTGTTTTCTTTGAAATTCTTTCCGGCATCGGTAATGAAGGTTACAAATCTGCCATCAGGCAGGGGAATAATTCGCCAGACTGTACTTCTCTGCTTCAATGCCACTGTGCTTCCGCCCGGACCATTTGTCGGGGTAAAGAAAGTTTCAACTAATTCGGGTTTTACAAAAACCGGAGAATTGCGATTAATGACCTTATTCAGTTTCCCATCAATGAACACCTGTATTACATATGGAAACGAGGATTTTACCATCACTGATCCATCACTGCCCAGGCAAAAACCATAACTCGCATTTTGGGGTCTGCCAAAACCATTATTTTTGGACAGGACCTTTTAAATTGTCATTGTCCCACAAACCCTCTTTGGGATTATTTATGTACTTCACCCCATCTTTAAAATCGATGGATCCTTTCCATTGGGAAGGCTGACAAAAAGCCGGAGAGTATCCTAACAGAATACAACAGAATACAACTATAACTTTCATTATGGAGAATATCGGGCGCCATTTCAATTATCCTGAGATGAAGCCAAATTAAACAAACATCAATTGTTCCTAATAATTCTCTTCCCTCATCTGCATAAAAGCTTTCGGATGCAGGCAGGCCGGGCAGTTATCCAGTGCTTTGACAGATTCATATACATATCCGCAATTCAAACATTTCCACCATACTTTTCCGTCTTTCACAAACACTTTATCTTCCGAAATATTCTGCAAAAATTTCAAATACCGGCGCTCATGTTCGGCTTCCACTTTTGCGATCATTTTATAGGCCACTGCAATTTCCGGAAAACCCTCCTCTTTGGCCACTTCAGCAAACTGAGGATACAAGTCAGTCCACTCTTCATGTTCCCCTTCGGCAGCAGCTTTTAAATTTTCCATTGTAGTTCCAATGATGCCGGCCGGATACATAGCAGTGATTTCGACCATACCGCCCTCCAGAAATTTAAAAAAGCGCTTTGCATGTTCCTTTTCCTGAATTGAAGTCTCCAGAAAAATAGATGCAATCTGCTCGTAACCTTCCTTTTTTGCCACACTGGCAAAGAATTCATAGCGATTTCTTGCCTGTGATTCACCTGCAAATGATTTTAGCAGGTTTAATTCTGTTTTTGTTCCTTTTAATGAGTTTGACATGTTTTTTTATTTATATTTTCGCAAATAGTGCATTAAATTTCTTTAAATAATAAAATATTTAATTTTTTCAAATTTTGATTTATCGATATAAGTCGGCGCATTTTTAGGAGCATCTCCCTTTCGCATTTTCCGATAATACTGATAGGTTATCGGCTCCCGGATATCATCCAGGATTTCGGAAATAAATCCATTGCCCCGGTTTTTATAGCCTGAGCAAACAATATATAAATCATATGAGATTTTAAATAATGCTTCGAAATTAATCATAATAATGTATTAATTGCGTAAATATACTTAATTTTCGCTAAAAACAATATCCAAATAACAAAGATACAAATAATAAATAATGTCCAATTTTCAAAAACCAAAAACCAAAACCGGAGGCACTGTTTGGATTTTGTGATTTAAAAATTGGGATTTATTTGATTTTTGAATATTGTTTTTTGGGGTTTCTATATTTTTGGGCTATGAATGACAGTATACTACTTCCATTTTTAGAAACCTCCCGCCTGGAGGCCGGGTGCGATGAAGCCGGCCGGGGTTGTTTGGCCGGACCGGTGTTTGCGGCTGCAGTAATTCTGCCAACGGGATTTTTCCATCCGGTGTTGAATGATTCGAAACAATTGAGTTTGAAACAGCGGGAGATGTTGAGGCCCATCATTGAAAGATCGGCTATCTGGGCGGTGGCAAGAGTGGAAGCTGCCGGGATTGATGAAATCAATATTCTTAACGCCAGCTTTCTGGCCATGCACCGGGCCATATCCGAATTAAAGATCAAACCGGAATTCCTTCTGATCGATGGTCCGCGTTTCAATCCATATCCCGGCATACCGCATAGTTGTGAAATTAGAGGCGATAGCCGGTTCATGAGCATCGCGGCAGCTTCGGTACTTGCCAAAACACACCGGGATGATTATATGCTCGAGATCCATAATGAATTCCCGGCTTACCATTGGGATCATAACAAAGGTTACCCTACCCGTGAACATCGTGACGCGATAAGAAAAACAGGAGCCTGTCGGTACCACAGGAAGAGCTTCCGCTTGCTGGACACACAGCTTAATCTTTTTGATTGTTATTAACAGTCTTTAAATTATAATTATACCTCTGATTTTCAATCCCTTATTGATTATTATCTAAAATGATACCTCATCCACATTTATTTTTGGAAGGCAATGACTGATAGGATGTTGGAAAAAACGAAGGAAAACGGGGAATGAAAGTTGTAAACAACAATTTTGCGGTGTTCAGTTTTTCACAGAACTCCATAAAAGCTTTGAATTATTCAATGTTATGACTTATATTGATCCGGATTGATAAACAACATCTGAATTATGACAAATTTACGTTTCCTGCCGCTGCTATTTATCTCAATATCTGCTTGTACGCCAAATAATCAGGAAGAGAGGCTGACGAGGGAGGCCGTTGACAAAGCGTGGACGACGGGTATGACTTTAGAGTCACCAACTTTTAAAAAGCTGGCAACTCTGATGCCCCTCTTTGCTGAGCAGCCGGTTATTGCTGACAAAGGTTATAACGTGCTGATTGACATGGCACATGAGTGTTCATTTGCGACCCTGTGGGATCTTCCCGAGCGGCTGAATAAATCGGGATACCGTGCAATCGGGAGCCATGCCACGGTAAACACGGTACTGGATCCAAAGGGATTTAGCAGGGTGCGGGTCCTGTATGATACGGTAAACAAGGTATATCCGTTTGCCTGGTGGCCAAATGCAAAATACGATGTGATCATCACGGAGCAGTCGACCCCTAAGGCACAGGATTATACCGATACGGAGATTGCAGCGATTGTGCAGTTCGTTCGTAAAGGCGGCGGACTCCTGATTCAGGGGAATGCCGTTCGTAGGGGAGGACCCGCGAGTTCTCCCGTGGTGACTCCCGTGGTAAAAGCGGGAGAACACGTTGGTCCTCCCCTACAAACGGAATGGACGCTAAATAAGCTGGCATCTGCATTCGGCGGCAGGTTCACTGACCAGGACACCACCATTTCGGGGATCAGGTGGGCGAAAATGGATCTCAGCAAGGAGTGGACACCTGTAGAGAGGGATAAATCCGTCTCTGCACCGCGGGACGTTGTGGCTATGCGAAAGTTCGGAAAGGGACGGGTGATCATGTGCGGAAATTTGTCGGCGATCCGTAAAGGGGGTAAGGATTCACCTGAGCGTAAGGCGTTTGCTGATTCACTGCTGAGTACCCTCATGACTGCGCTCACCGAGTTTCAAAAGCCGGTCCGGGGCACCTTGCGCCTGCCGCAGACCATGGAAGGAGGTGGAGCCATTTACCCCGAACTGGAGGATAATTTCAGCAACATTGTTTTCTATTATGCAGCTAATCAGAAGCCGGAGCTTCTGAAGACCGTGAAAGATGATGTTCCCAAAGCGCAGGCATTTATACAGCAAAGGCTGCCTTCGACCCCGACGGCTGAGCCGATGTACCTGATACTTTGTGCCGGAGGTGGTGGCGGTTGGGCCGTAAATATCTACAGACCAAAAGAAAATGGGATCATCAGTCTGGATGGACATGGAATCCTTTCCATTTTTGGCCATGAGCTGGCCCACACAATGTTTGGTCCGGCCAACGATGATGGCAAAATTGCCGGGATTGCTCCGATCCCGGACCGGGGTGAAGCTCATGCCGGGTGGTTCCAGGGAAAGGTGAATGCTTTGTTCAAGCCCGATCTGCTCGACAAGGCTAATCGTGAGTGCAACTCGATGTTCGTGTATGATCCCAAAGGAAATGCAATGGATCTGGCCACCTGTTATGAAAATGAGGCGATGAACCAGAAATGGGGATACGCGAAGGATTGGATCAAAACATGGTACATCTGGCAAAAGATTGATGATCGCTATGGACCCTCGTGGTACCCGAAATGGAAATGGGTACAGCATACGCGCTGGAAGGATGATCCCGAACATCATCTCACCTGGGACGAAATGGTTGAAGACATGAGCATTGCCGTAGGTGAAGATTTGTTCCCGTTCTTCATCAAGGTTGGTACGTCGCTAAACAAAAAACGGCTGGAAAAAATTGATTTTCAGGGAAAGAAAATTACCCTCAGAGTAGCGCCGATAGACGTTACACCTGCGGGGCCTGTTAGAATGGAGGAGGTTATGTTTCCGGCAGGTGGTTGATTGATAATGCAAACCTTCACCCCATTCTTCTGATCATTGGTTACTGCTTTGTAAAAAAGACGCACGTATGCGTCTCTACATGCTACCCCTTTGCAGATTGCCTACTGCCTACTGCCTACTGCCTACTGCCCACTGCCCACTGCCCACTGCCTACATCCACTTGTTTTTCCGGATCAACACAACCCCAAGCACTGCCAGAACGACCGATGCTACTACGATACCGGCGAAGGCAAAATGGCTGTCTTCCATGAAGTTTGTAATGTTCATGCCAAAGAAACTGGCCACCAGGGTCGGGATCATCAGGGCGATCGTAACAATGGTCAGTTTCTTCATTACGATGTTCAGGTTGTTGGAAATGACCGATGCGAAGGCATCCATCATGCCGCTTAAAATATCGCTGTAAACGTGGGTCATTTCAATTGCCTGTTTGATCTCGATAATTACATCTTCAACCAGCTCTTCATCTACCTCATTCTTCTTGAAATACTTGGAGTTACGGAGCTTGGCGATTAAAATTTCGTTGGAACGGAGTGAAGTATTGAAATAGACCAGACACTTTTCCATCAACAGGAGTTTATGCAGTTCTTCGTTTCTTGTTGACTTCTCGAGGGCCTGTTCGATGACATTGGTTTCACCGTTAATCTGTTTCAGAAACTTCAGATAGGTAATTGTCGAGTAATCGATGATATGGAAGAGAAACTCGATCTTATTTTCATAATCGACCTGTTTCTTGATGTTTTTCGAAAACACTTCGGCAAGCACATCATTATGCTGCGAACCGACCACGATGAGGGCTTCATCTGAAAGCATCACCCCCAATGGCATTGTGGCATATGGCAGACCATTATCCTTGTTGTAATAAGGTACTCTGTAAATCAGGTACAGTTTTCCCTCGTCAACCTCCATGCGCGAACGCTCGTCGACATCCATGATATCATTCAGAAAATCCTCATCGATTTTGAAGGTGTTCCTGAGGATATTCAGTTCTTCATGCGTGGGGGAAACGACATTGATAACTGAACCTTTGAGGTAAGTTTGAAGGGGGAGCAGTCCGTTTCTAACGATTTGCCAGTAAGTGATCATATGTTGCCTCCGTTTTTAAGTCCGCCAGAGGCAAGTGATCCGACCCCGGGAGGACTAGTTACACCTGAAAATATCCGCGTGATAGTCGTCCATATGCAATTATAATGCGGTGCAAAACTAATAAAAATATACGATTTTCAGCTGTCAATTCCTGTTTTTTTTGGTATCGGGTATCGGGTATCAGGCAAAACAACAAATAGCAAATAACAAAAAACAAATAAACTCCAAACTACTAATAATCAAATTTCAAACCTGCCACCGGTGGAACTTTCACTTCGGCTCCGCTCAGTGACCGGACCCTGAGCTAAGCCGAAGGGCCTGATACCTGATACCCGATACCAATTTTTTTATTACCTTTGCCGGCCAAATTATTGAAAGGTGATCATGTACGAAATCAGGAATATAGCGATCATTGCTCACGTTGACCATGGTAAAACCACGCTTGTGGATCGCATTTTGCACCAGGTTAAACTTTTCCGCGACAATCAGGAGATGGGGGAGTTGATCCTCGACAGCAATGACCTGGAAAAGGAGCGGGGGATCACAATTCTCGCCAAAAACGTATCGGTACGATATAAAGGAGTTAAGATCAACATCATCGACACGCCCGGTCATGCCGATTTCGGCGGCGAGGTTGAGCGGGTGCTGAACATGGCTGATGGTGTGCTCCTACTGGTGGATGCTTTTGAAGGTCCCATGCCGCAAACGAGATTTGTTTTGCAGAAAGCATTGCACCTCAACCTCAAACCAATTGTGGTAATCAATAAGGTAGATAAGCCGAATTGCAAACCCGATGAGGTTCATGAACAGGTTTTCGAGCTCATGATGCACTTGGATGCCAATAATGACCAGCTCGATTTTCCGGTTGTATATGGCTCATCTAAAGAAGGTTGGATGGGACCCGACTGGAAGAACCCTACCGAAGATGTTACCTATCTGTTAGACACCATTCTTGAACACATTCCGGCATCGCCATTTGTTGAAGGAACGCCTCAGATGATGATCACTTCGCTCGACTATTCTTCGTATGTTGGTCGTATCGCTGTGGGCCGGTTGCTTCGCGGAACGATGCAATCGGGCATGTGGGTATCGCTGGTCAAGCAGCACGGTTTGGTCCAGAGAGAGCAGATCAAGGAACTATATCTGTTTGAAGGATTGGGGAAAGAGAAGATCAAGACCCCTGTGAGATCAGGCGAAATCATAGCCGTAATGGGACTTGAAGGATTCGAGATTGGCGACACGGTTGCCGATTCCGAAAATCCGGAAGCGCTGGTTCCGATAAAGGTGGATGAGCCCACCATGAGTATGCTGTTCACCATCAATAATAGCCCCTTCTTTGGACAGGATGGGAAATATGTAACATCGCGCCATCTTCGTGAAAGGTTATTCCGCGAAATCGAAAAAAACCTGGCACTGCGTGTGGAAGAAACCGACTCGCCGGATATGCTTAATGTTTATGGCCGCGGTATTCTGCACTTATCGATACTGGTGGAAACCATGCGCCGCGAAGGATATGAATTCCAGATGGGCCAGCCAAAAGTATTGCTGAAAGAGATCGATGGAATAACGCACGAACCGGTTGAAAATCTGGTGGTCAATGTTCCTGAACAATTTCAGGGCAAAATCATTGAAGCGGTTACTTCGCGCAAGGGTGAACTCATGAATATTGAATTCAAGGGTGATCAGAACAGCCTGACTTTCCGAATCCCATCGCGTGGGTTGATGGGATTATCAAATCAGATATTGACACTAACCGAAGGAGAGGCCATTTTTGCCCATCGGTTCGACAGTTACCAGCCATGGAGAGGTGAGATCGTCAATAAGCGCAACGGTGCACTGATTGCTTTGGAAACCGGACCGGCCATAGCTTATGCCATTGACAAACTGCAGGATCGCGGAACTTTCTTTATCTTTCCAGGTGAAGCAATTTATCAAGGCCAGGTGATCGGTGAACATATCCGGCCCACGGATTTGGTTATTAACCTAAGTAAAACCAAGAAGCTCACGAATATGCGTGCTTCAGGCACGGATGACAAAGTTTCCGTGCCACCGCCGCGCCGTTACTCCCTCGAGCAGTATATGGAGTACATCGGGCCCGATGAGTACCTGGAGGTGACCCCTAAGAACATCAGGTTGAGGAAGATTAATCTGCGGGTGAAGGTGTAGAGACGCATATTTGCGTCTTTATCGAGGCAAGTATGCGTCTTTCGGACGGACGCAAGTATGCGTCCCTACCGATATTTCACCATCTGTTTTGTCTTCTGGAACTGTCCTGCTTTGAGGGTATAGGAATAAATCCCGGCATCGAGTCCTCCAGCATCAATAGTGAGGGTATGCTTTCCTCCGGACATGAATCCCTCGGAACGGTCGATCACCTTGCGACCGGTCAGGTCCATGACAACGATCGACACATCTGATCCGGCGGCCAGTTCAAATGATATTTGGGTAGTACTATTGAACGGGTTTGGGAAATTCTGGTCAAGGGAACCGAGTGCTCCAGCTATATCTTTGCCATCGATTATATTGCTGTGATCGTTCAGGTTGAGCCGGCACATAAGGTTTTTACGTACGAAAGTACCCAGCCCATATTCAGTAGTCCCATCGTAAATACCTATAGCAGTGGGACCCACCATCTTAAGGGTGCGATCGGTCCCGATTTTAAGGGATTTCCCCCGTCGAACCATATAATCTTCATGATAATCCCACTGCGAAATACCGGCATAAATGAGGTCACCGGCTTTAAGAAACTCTGTTTCTCCGTCCTTTTCAAAGGGTAAGGTAACCCATGTATTGAACTGACTGGAATCCAGAACGACCATCTCGGAGGAAAGAATTTTTACAGGGAATAGGTCAACCTCTCCTACAGGCTGATACCAAATCTGGAATTGATATTCTATTTTGCCGTCTGCAAGTCCGCCCATGATATAAGTGGACAGCGAACTTACCTCACAATCGGCATAGATCGGAAAAACGGACCCGGTAAAATAATCGTTAATGGAAGTAACTTCTATATTACCGTACCTCTCAAGCAGGTATGCCCAGCCCAGGTCGGGTGAATCATCCGAGCGCGAATAAACGCTGTCATTCACATTGAAGAAGAACTCAGCCTTATTGTTTTCGGGGGTGTTATCGGCATCTTTCTGTTTGAAATTATAGGACACCTTATAATGACCGTAATCCACAGGCAAGAACTTATCGGTGATTTTCACCGTATCCAGTTCGAAAGTAGGCATATAAGGCAGCGGAGCCGTTTGTTTTTGCCAGATGACTTCATTGTTTTTGGTGATGTTGACATCCAGGAAAACATTTTCCTGATCATATTCGCCAAAATTCAGCACGCTCGACTGGAAATTGAAGAATCCGCCGGTGCCATTCAGCTGCGATTTAGGAATCACAATAAAAGGAGTCATCGGGTCCGCCGGATTTCCGTTATCCCATTCGGCGGTGAAAAGTTTAAGGCGCAGGTCATTATCATAAGCTTCGGCCAGTGAGAAATCATCCAGCACCCAGAAATAGAGGGTTGTTTCGCCCCAGGTAAGCTTGATTATCACATCAGGCTGACCGGCGGCCACATCGGAAATATTTGCCTCATATATAGCGGGAACGCCCGGAGCCTCCTCATTAGGGCGATCCTTGTGTTGGACTCCGAACCCAACATTATAGGTGGCCCAATGAGCGCCATTGTCGGCAGAAACCTGCATCAGCTGGAGGCCGGGGCCACCGTTCATGAAGTGGGTTTCATACCGCACCACCACCGACGAATACTGGCTGCAATTGAAATGTGGAAACTGGATACCATTTTTGACGGTTAACCGGTTTTCACCGTTAGGCTCATTGTACAGAGCCAGGAAATTCCCCAGATATCCGTTATGCCCGGTAGTAGAATTGAACGGCGGTTCACTAACCAGAATGCAATTCAGGCTGTCATAAGGCATCCATTTAAAGTTAAAACCATTGTCATTCGGGTCGAGCAGCTGGTATCCGGCAGGCATGGTCCAACCCTTTTCATCAGCCGGGTTTCCCCAGTTAAAATCTTCATAAAAGAACACTTGACCATCGCCTTTCAATGCGGGTTTCGACGGCTTCTGCTGGGCTTGCAAGCCCAATAAAGAGGTCGCCATCAGTAACATCAGAACAAGGGTATTTGTTTTCATGATAGCAGGTTTTGGTTCCAAAGATAGAAAAAAAACCAAGGCTCAAAACCCAAGACTCAAGACTCAAGGCTCAAGGCTCAAGGCTCAAGGCTCAAGGAAAGAGGAAGGGAGGAAGGGAGGAAGTGAGGGAGGTAAGGAAGTGAGGGAGTTAAGGAAGTGAGGAGGTGGAATTACCATCTTTTTGACGAACGTGTGCATTACGCAAACCATAACCGATGACATAAATATCAACCTAAGTATCTGAATTTTTGAATATTACATCTATCTCAAACAACTCTATCCTTCCCTGGACCGGGATATCATGAATCTTAATACGCCCCTTTCAGAGTGATAATATTTGTAAAAATGGATCGAAATTAAAAATTATTGAATTTTTTGATTCCCGATTATTGATGTTCACATACCATATAATCCATTGCACACATAATAGTACATGTTCGCCTATCTTCTTCAGGAGAGTTTTAAGGACCACTTTTTTTAAAGTTTTCCTCCCGTAAATCACATTCCTGGCATGGATCAGGGCCATCGGCAGTACATACAAATTCACTAAAAAAAGGGTTAATTGTCTCCATTTTTATCAGCTGTCAATTTTTCGACAAAATCTAAATAATTTCTAATGACATTTTGCACACAATTACGCTTTGAATCATGCGCTATTATTGCAAAATACGTGATCGGAAAATTGTCAGATCCCGAACCAAAACCGTTCTGAATCTTAATTGTTCATAACTCTGGAAGTACACAATTTAGGTGAAAAAAACTTTTTGACAAAGAAACAGTTTGCAGCGGCCGAAATCATTGGGATAGCCAATTTATTTTTGACGAATGAATGATCATTTATCTGCATTTTGTTTCGGTTGGTCAAATAGTACCAAAACGCATGGTGTTATCAGTCTTTATTGGGGTTACCTTTATACCGGGTTGCGGATAAAGTGCATGTAATTGTAGGTGGTGCGTTGTTGTTAATAAAATTCCAGTGTTAAAGGTGGTTCCTCAAAGGGTAATTTCCCTTTTAAAGGCCTCAGGGTTTCTCACGCTAATGGTCATATTAGTGTGGTTTCCTTTTTATACAGTAACGGTAAATAGAGCGATAAATTGCACGATTATTCTGCCTGATAACATTCCTCAGTCCCCGGATTTAACCAGCCGCACCGCAAAGTCAAACACCACCCAGGCCGTTAGCGAATCTATCAACAGCAACAGGGGCAGCATACCCCTGACATTCAGCTTATTTGTTCTTTCTGATACTCATTTCATCCTTTATACCAGTCGGCATTTTAGCAGTTAGTCCATACAGTTCAGGGCTTCTTCGAAGCGCTGCAGTGAACAGAATTGTTCCTGAGGGGGGATTATTGAAAAAAAACATAACCCGGTTGGTTTTTTCGATATTGCTAGTGGTGCTGGGTTTGACAGGGGGGATCAATCAATCGCTATTTGGGCAGACTCAGACCTTCACTGCCAGCGGGACTTTTACGGTACCGGCAGGGGTAACGAGTGTGACGGTTCAGGCATGGGGAGGGGGAGGAGCAGGAGGTGGAACTACTGCAAACACATCCTACGGTGGTGGCGGAGGAGCTGGTGGAGCCTATGCGAGAAAAGTTGTGACAGTTATACCCGGGAATACTTATACGGTTACTGTTGCTGCAACTGCCACAGGAATCACAGGTGCAGGCGCTCAAGGCTTCCCTTCCTGGTTTGGTACTGTCGGCACTGTTTATGCTCAAGGTGGAGCTGGTGGTGCAGCTCCAAATTTTGGAAATGTGAACGGAGGTACCGGGTCTGCAGCAGCCAGTATTGGAGATGTCGTTTATGCCGGAGGCAACGGAGCTGGAGGCACAAACACGATTGGGGGCGCAGGCGGCGGCGGTGCTGGCTCAACCGGGACTGGTGGTAATGCAGCAGGATTAACTGCCGGTACAGGTACCACGGTAGGAGGTGGAAATGGGGGAGCCGGCAGGAACAATTCAGGTGGCAATGGAAATAACGGTTCCACAATGGGTGGCGGAGGCGGGGGAGCCTTTGTTAATGATAATACCAATCGCACAGGTGGCAGTGGAGCTGCGGGACAGGTGATCGTAACCTGGGTCTGCCCAACTTATAGCCTCACTGGAACTTCGGCCATTAGCACTTGTACGCCCCCAGGTACATCGATAGTGACCTTAAGCTCAACAGCCGCTGGGTTACCAGTCGGTATCTACACAGTGACTTTTGATACCAGCGTTCCGGCCCAGACTGGCTTAACAGCAATCATGACTGTTACCACCGCCGGATCAGGCACTTTTACTGCCACAGGTTTAACCACTGCTGGCAACTCTACTATAACTGTTACCAATCTCTCATCCGGGGGTTGTTCTTCGGCTATTTCCCTAAACCGAACTGCAACGATCGTTGTTACTGCCGTTCCTGCGCAACCAAGTGTGATTACGGGCCCAGCGACCCCCTGCATAGGAACCACCGCAACTTATACGGTAACAAATGTTGCCGGGGTCACCTATAACTGGACGTTCCCGGCAGGATGGACTCAAACCAGCGGAGGAACAACGAATACCGTAAATGTCACTGTCGGAGCGACTTCGGGGAATGTGCAGGTAACTCCTTCAAATTTATGCGGGAATGGGACAGCACGCACCCTCGCTGTTACGAGCAGTCCATTACCTCAGGGCAGTTTAACCGCAAACGGACCTTTCTGCATAGGCGGTACGGGCCAATTAACCTGGACAGCCACTGCAGGGAGCGGTCCATACACGATTGTTTATAATGATGGACCCGGAAACCGCACGGTCGGGAACATTACTAGTGGAACTCCATTCAATGTGTCTTTTAACCCGGTTACAACCACCACCTATATCCTCGTATCAGTCACCGGGACCAATGGCTGCCAGCGCACAAGCGGCTTTACAGGGGTTTCTGCTACCATAATTGTGTATCCTTTACCACAGGGCACCTTAACAGGCAGCACCATTTGCTCAGGTGGTACGGGACTATTCACATATACCTCAACATCAGGAACAGGTCCTTTTACTTTGATGATCAGCGGGCAAAGCTATTCAGGGGTAATAAGCGGGGTTCCTTTTAATGCAATACCCAATCCATCAGGCACGACTATTTATACACTTACCTCAATCATAGATGCAAACTCTTGTATCCGTACTGCCGGCATAACAGGAGCATCGGCAACAATAACAGTCAATCCATTACCGCAGGGCAGTTTATCTGGCAACACGGTTTGTACCGGTGGTATTGGACAATTCACTTATACTTCATCTTCCGGAACAGGCCCATTTACTTTGATTATCGATGGGCAAAGCTATTCAGGAATTGTCAGCGGCACATCTTTTAATGCAATCCCAAACCCTTCTGCAACAACATCTTACACACTTACATCCATAACCGGTGCCAACTCCTGTGTACGGACCAGTGGAATAACCGGGGCAGCGGCTACCATAACAGTAACTCCCGGACCCACCGGCGTTATTACTTATCCTGCTGCAGCATTTTGCATGACCAGCACGCCTCAATCCGTAACACTGACAGGAACAGGGGCCTATACGGGTGGGTTTTATACGGCCCTACCTACAGGATTAACCATTAATGCCAGCACTGGTGAAATAGTACCCGGCACCAGTACTCCGGGAACCTACACGGTTACTTACACAATTCCGGCATCCGGCGGGTGCCCGGCAGTACCGGTTATTACCCCGGTTACCATCGAAACGGTTACTGCCGCAACTATTGCAACAACCCCTCTGAACTATTGCGGTACCCTGGTGGGCGGTCCTTTAGGCGGTAATAATCCGAGTAATGGCACGGGATTATGGACCCAGGTTTCCGGTCCCGGAACCACCCTATTCAATGCTCCGGCATCCGGTTCATCTACTGTTACAGCATCAATAGCGGGCACTTATGTATACCAATGGACGATCAGCAATGGAACCTGCGCCCCAAGTTCCGCCCAGATGACTGTGACTTATGATGCAGCGCCAACCGCAGCAACGATTGCCACATCACCCCTGAACATTTGCCGTTTTCTGATGAGCGGTGCCCTTGGAGGTAATACTCCGGCAGTTGGCACAGGTTTGTGGACCAAGATAAGTGGCCCGGGCACGGTAACTTTCAGCACGCCGACAACCGGCACATCAACAGCAACCGTTTCCGCCTATGGAACCTATGTTTTCCAGTGGACGATCAGCAACGGAACCTGTGCACCAAGTTCGGCTCAGGTTACGGTAAACTATTATGCAAGTCCCACCACTGCAACGATAGCTGTTTCTCCTCTGAACTATTGCGGCACACTGGTGAGCGGTTCACTGGGTGGCAATACTCCTGCGGCCGGTACAGGTTTATGGTCAAAGGTAAGCGGTCCGGGGACTGTAACTTTCAGCGCTTCGACATCCGGTTCATCAATAGCTACAGTATCTGCGTATGGAGCTTATGTTTATCAATGGACGATCAGTAGCGGAACCTGCACCCCAAGTTCGGCTCAGGTTACCGTAAACTATTATGCAAGTCCCACCACTGCAACAATAACAAATTCTCCTCTGAACTATTGCGGCACACTGGTGAGCGGTTCACTGGGTGGGAATACTCCTGCTGTGGGCTCAGGTTTGTGGAGCCAGGCCTCCGGTCCTGGAACAACAACCTTCAGCGCCTCAACATCCGGTACCTCAACCGCTACATCCACGGTTTACGGAACTTATGTATACCAGTGGACCATCAGCAACGGAACCTGCACCGCAAGTACGGCCCAGGTGACCGTAAACTACTATGCCACACCAACCACTGCAGCAATAACCACATCTCCCCTCGACTATTGCGGTACGCTGGTGAGCGGTTCACTGGGC
>JAPLDV010000461.1 GCA_026391235.1 Bacteroidia bacterium
TATCCAATGATGGCCCGCATCGGTTGTTTTCAACAGGGTACCATTACTGCCGGAAATGAACCCGGTACGATCGTTTACAAAGCACATGGAATTAAATCCGATACCTGACATAACCAACAAGTCGGACCAGGTCGCACCTCCATCGGTTGTGTTTAACAGCACTGCCCGACCCGAGCCCTGTGCAAAACCATCGCCTATTGCGTAACCTGTATTCTGATTTATAAAGCAAAGGTCCCACATATTAACCGGGAATCCCCGGCCGTTTGATACGATCCAGGTTTCTCCACCGTCAGTACTTTTATATATCAGGAAATAGTCAGCTCCGATATACATGTTTTTAGAATCGGTAGCCCAAAAACTGAAGAAACTTCCACCTAAACTTATTTGTTTCACCCAATTGGCTCCTCCATTAACGGTTTTTAACATGGTGTTACCGGAAACAAAGCCAGTATCCTTGTCGATGAAATGCATATCATGAAAAAAGGCGTTATTATTCACTGTATCCTGGACGAACCAGCTTTCGCCACCATTTGTTGTTTTTAACAACTCGTGGTAACTTATGGCAAATCCGGTAAGTGAATCAATAAAATGAACTGATAATAAATGGTTTGATGTACCCGATTGTTTAATCTGCCATTCATTTCCACCGTTTATGGTTTTCAAAACAGTACCGTCATTGCCGACGACAAACCCAATATCCGGGTTTACAAAACAAACACTTCTTAAATAGACATTTGTATTGGATTCCTGTTTGATCCAGCCTTGTGAATAGCCTGTCAGAGTAGCAAAAATGGACAATCCAATAAATAAATAAATTCTTATCATACGTTTGTTATTAAAACTATTACAAAGGCTTGCTGCTAACGCCCGGTTTAGATAATTTTCATGAAACTAAAGCGGAGAAGTCGAGTGTTGGATTATTTTCTTTGATAATCGGGATATAGACAGATGTCTTCTTTTCATTTATCATATTGAAAATCTCATATGCAATCTCATGAGATACAACTAAAAAAAGCTCATCAGCTGGTATTTGAAATTCATTACTTAATTTTTGATAGTCAAATATGCCTTTGACCAATGGATGAGGTGGAAAAACAATAAATGCAATACTTGGCGGTCCCTTTTCTGTATTAAATTCCGAATTATACCAGTTCCACCAACAATCATCCATCACTCTTGACCATAAGAAATGAAAAACCAATTTTGGATGATCCTTCAAGGCAATTTCAAGAGGCTTGACCAAGGAATTCATTGAAATACTAAGGTTTAATACCTTTTTGTGCACTAAATCTCTCATTTTGTTTCTACTCTCTCCAATCAATACAGGAAAAGTTATTTCAAAATGATTATTGTTACTTCTTATGACATTGCCATCTATCAATTTATTCAATTCAATTTCAAGACTGTCAGAAAATTGCAACTTTAATTGTTCTTTTGAAGTGCCGGCAAGAATTGCATTCATAATCAGTCTGGACTGTTTTTTTTTATCAGGAATTGTTATGCCTTTTGGAATATGGTTGATCGGGCAACCACTAAAATATACAAGATTTGCCCAATAATCTGTTTGTGTGAATGCTATTCGACTCAAACATAGAAATATTATTAAAACGCTTAAGTATTTCATAGTCACCATATTTTAATTTCACATAAAGGTTGGCTGTATGAAACGTTGGGGAGTGCGCACTACGCCTGTATCCTCTGAAACAAAAATTTATGCGAGGTAGAATGTTTGCATAACCACTTAATCCCCAATGTTTTATACCGCATGTTATAGCGCGTTAATCTTTAGTAATTATCCAGTTATAAATCGTTTCTGTTAATTCTTCTATCACATTTTTAAAATAATGGTCTGTATTAAATACTATGATTTTAACATTATTTGCATTTAATTCCTGAAGTTTCCTATATAGTGGAATGATATGTTCTTCAAGGATAACCCCTTGGTCCTTCCACCCTCCTATGTATAATATGTCCTTGTTTTTTAAGGCTTCTGCATGTTTTACCTGATCAAATCTTTCAAGATTAGAAAACAAATAATTCTGGTGCGATTCAAAGTTATATTTTACGGGACCTTCAGGATATACTGCCGTTTTAAGCCATGGTTCAAACATGTCACGAAAACCTTGGTCTGCTAACATCTTTCGACCAAAAACAGATTCATCTGCACCGGCAATGGAAATTATTCTCTTTATTTCAGTATTATAAATTGCAGCTGTTAAGGCCATTGCCCCACCTAGACTATGTCCACAAACCACTATATTAGATGTGTCTATTTTGAATCGCCCGATATTTTCTTTTTTCTTCAGAAACTTGATAGCTGTCCCTACATCCTCCATTGAGTTTTCAAAACTAAATTCTCCCTCACTGCTCCATGCTGGGTCTGTGAATTTACCTGAATTGACATTAAGCAACATAGGATGAATAATACAAATTGAAGCTTGATTGGTTTCATGTCATTTTATTTTTTAAAGGATTAATATTAATGCGCTATAACGGTCAGCACTAACCGCCTGTGCCGCATTTTCAATAATTTTCAAATTTAGTACAGTCGTTTCATGCGGCATGGACGGCTAACGCGTGTTAGTTGCTGTTTTTATTATCTTAAATTAAATTTCCAGAATTCTAAGGTATTTT
>JAPLDV010000806.1 GCA_026391235.1 Bacteroidia bacterium
TCATCGTTGTCTTTTTTAGCATTGCTCTAATAACGACTGACTAAAGTTAGGCATTTATCCTGATATGAAAGTGAGAATCAGGAAAAGTTTGGTTAAAATTGCGTGAAGATTCAAGCGGTGGGCCGGAAACCCAAATCTTATTGAATTTATTCAACCCGCTTACAACAATACCGAATTTACTTTGCCGGACAAACCGGTGCAATATAAGCATGAAAATATGATCCATTTGATGATTTCAAAGTAGATTTAATGGTAATTTGTTTACTGGAAATAATGGTTAAAGAAGTACTGACCGGAACCTGCAAGTTTTCTGTCTGGATTTCGTAGTCGTATGATAATTGTTCATTTCCGGAAGTTATATGATTATTGATATTAACTTTCCCTGCGTATTTATTCCCAACCCCAACTGCATACCAGGCATTTGTAACTTGCACTACTTCATTTGAATTTGGTCCATACATATTTATTGCTACTTGAATTGTACTGTTCCTGGCAGTAATAAAAGTTGAATAGGGATCAAAATAATTATTGTTAATTGTCACATATAAGACCTTGGCTGCATTCGGGATACTTATTCCGTTTATACAATAGCTATTTCCTAAATGGTTTGTCCCTAATCCTCCTTCTGATAAAAGGAAAAACCAATATCTTAATACTCCTCCCCGAAGGTGCCCATCTGGAAAATAATTCCAATTGGCATCTCCATATTCCAATGCCGACATTCCATCAAGGATTGGTGGATAGAAAGTTTTTTCACAATTCTTATTAATCCAGGATTGGTCATCATATTTCCAATCAACCCATCCCTGAAAATCGAATTCGATTATTTCTCCAAAAATATCACAACAACCTTCCATTAATGCATATGCTTCATCTGAAGGACCAATGCTATTAATTTGAAAATTTGCTTCGTGGTAAAGAATTCCATGCGTAAATTCATGCCCGACTGTATTCAGTGAAATTCTTGGGTTACATGTTCCTGCAACTGGACCTATAAGGTTTATTTGTAAAGGATCAAGAAGAACTGCCGAACTATTACTTGGACATTCAGGGGGGGGGTCATCGGGCAATCCATTTGGCTTGTTGGTTAATATATCCAACCCCTTACCAAGCCCATCAGGTCCGTTTCTTTCAAAAGTATTGAAATAAAAATCCCAAACGGTTTCAGCAGCCCAGTGAGAACTTGCATGGATTTGCTTTTCATAATTATCATCCCATTGATTATCATCATCATTAACATATTGATTTATACCGGATCTTCTTATTCTTGTCTTAATTCCGTTTCCTCTTGTGTCGTCTATTAGTTTATATTTTGTAAGTGAACCTGTCCATGTTGTTTGAATGGTATAAGGTCCTCCATGCGATATAGTTGTAACCTTTCCTGGGGATGAATATAATACACCTGGAATGGATTCAATTGTCGCACCCGTTTTGGCATCTATGTAAACATAATAGATAAAATCACTCGGTTCAAATATTTTAACTTGTAACCTATAAATTAATTTAAAATTATTTGCTTCACATTTTTGTGTGGGTAATTTAGATATCAGTAATTCCGCTTTTATCGGATATAGCGAATCTAATAATAATTTAATTTTGTCAGGGAGAATTCCGTATTTATCAGCTTCTATTTTTTTCACTTCTTCTAATGATTGTTGAATAGCAGAGCGAGAATCAATTTTCGGCACTACATCCATAGAAAGGTTATTTATTATTCGACCATTACCAGTTTTAGCTATCCCATTTTTAGCATGTATGGAATATTCTCCTCCGATTACATCAATTCCTTTGTATTGTTGACAGAAATAATAGTGTGTCAATCCAAATTTGTCGAGTTTTTTATGTTTCAATACCATTTTATCTTCTGTTCCCAATCCTAATTCTTGCTTGTGAGTTTGGAAAAATGAAACGGGATTAATTCTTTGTTCTTCATTAAATTTAATCCAACTACTATCTGCAACTTGTGGAATTTTTATTATCGTTTGTGAAATTAAGGAATTCGAATAAGTTATTAACAGAACCAACAATATTTGATAAAAAAAAGTACTACATTTATTTCTCATATTTATTTTTTTAAAAGTGATTCAGGCATAAATATTAATATTTTCTTTCAACGAAATTTGAGCTATAAAGGGAAAGATCTATTTTATTTCCAGTTTTAGTAAACGATCCTTCAATAGATCGTTATCCTTTTGCAGGTCAATCAAATAAAGAGTTATCTCCTCTATTTTTTGAAGTAACAAAGTGTTCATTTCGCCTAGTGGCATACCTTTTTTCCGCATATCGGTTGCAGATGGAATACCTGGCAAATGTTTGTTTTCCCGGATGCTTTTTTCCAGTTCAACCAGGCTGGTTAACTGATAGTTATTTTCAAAAACAAAATCTGCTCCGGTTGTATTTACAACAATTTCATTTGCTCTTATTGCACCCTCTACATCCAGCTTGTATATCGGATTTACTTGTGTTGATTTTCCGATAAGAACATTCCCGTTATCGCTTAAAAAAAGATAGTAATTACCAAATTTGTTGCTATTAAAAGGCTTCCAGAAATTAAGTCCCCCGGTGGTTCTGTTGTACTCAATTGCCCATTGACCCCATTCAGCAGTGGGTGTTGGAAAGGATTGACCAAAGATTAAACTGCTGTTTTGTCCCTGAAATGCTATATTCCCATTAACCTGAAGGTTATGTATCGGATCTTTAACTCCAATTCCTATATTCCCATTATTTTTTATTCTCAATGCGGGATGTTGTAATGTGGTGCCACTTGTCATAAACCTGTATTCTTTTGCAGTTGCTAATAAATTGCCACCATAAGCCCTCATATCAATATTGCCGTCAGAGGTTTTTAAAAATAAATTGCCGGGTTGTTTTAAATTAATTGAAGCATTGTAATTTTGCAGATTAATTTGAAAACCATCATCTGGACCCTGGCCTGTCGTTTTATTTGTCATCTGAAAAGTAATTGTTCCGGTAGGTCCGGTAGAAGCTGTAACTCCGGTTTTCAGATTATCCGATTTTAATAATTCATCATCTACAGCTTCAATATCAGATTGTTGAGAATCGGCTTTGATATTTTTACCGCTGCCAGACTTAAATATTAAAGTTTCAGGTGTCTCGGATACAAGTTCATCCGAATGAACATGTAATGTATAATTTGGATCAGCGGTCCCAATGCCAACCTTGCCATTAGTATTAATTCGAACTTTTTCAATTCCATTGGTTCCAATCGCCAGTGGAAAATCATTGCAGGTACCCAAGTAAAAGTTACTGTTTGAAATATCATTA
>JAPLDV010000289.1 GCA_026391235.1 Bacteroidia bacterium
CGCATCAAATACATAACAATGTGACGTGCCCGGGCAGTCTTCAAGTCTCTTTTTTTACTGGTGATATCATCCGGCGAAATGGCATAGTAATCGGCGACTGCCCCAATTATTGAGGAGGCGGAATAATAACCTACGCTCTGCTTTGAGACCGAAATCATATCACCGAGCATCTGCCTGGCTGCTGTTACATCAATAGCACTACCTTTCAACCTGGCGTAGGTCGATAATTTTATCAGAGCACCCTCAAGTTCCCTGACGCTGTGATAAAAATGCGTTGCCAGGAATTCCAGGATGGAAGCATCGAAATTAGCTGATAGAGCTTTTGACTTCACCTCAAGAATTGCCAAGCGGGTCTTATGGTCCGGCGGATAGATATCCGCTACAAGGCCGCCTTCCAGCCTAGACCGCAAACGAACGTTGAGAGATGCGATATCCCGGGGAGGACGATCACTGGTAATCACAACCTGTTTGCCGTCAGCCAAAAAGTCGTTAAGAATGTGGAAAATACATTCCTGCGTCTGTGTTTTGCAACTAAGGAACTGGATATCATCCAGCAACAGGACGTCAATATTAGCGAATTTATATCTAAATTCTTCGGCATTTTTATTTTTTACAGATACTACGAATTCGTTTGTAAATTGCTCCGCGCTCATGTAAACGGCTGATAAATCCATGTCCCTGACGGCATGCCCGATGGCGTGCAGCAGGTGTGTTTTTCCGGTGCCGGTACCACCATAAATATAAAATGGATTAAATGTAAAACCCGGATTGGCAGCGATTTCAATAGCGGCAGTGTAAGGTAAGCGGCTGCAGTCACCAGACACAAAGGAATTAAAAGTAAACCTAGGATTAAGGAAACTGACTTTAGTTGCCGGTTCACGGACTTTCAGGCTTGTGCCGCCATCCGGCATCAACCCGGCCTTAACCTTGTTTGATTGGTCAACTGCCTGGACCTGGAATACTACATCAATGTTCTTACCTACAATCCCCGATATAATTCGGCAGACAACAGAATGGAGCCTGCTTTTGAGCCACTCTGCGATAAAAACCGATGGTACGGCGACTGTAAATACACCGTCACTGCAATCCAGCCCCCTTGTATCTTTCAGCCAAGTATCGTAATTCGCTTTACTAACTTGAAGTTGCAACTCACCAAGAGCTGCCTGCCATATTTTGTTAGCTTCCATTTGCATTATTAATCCGCAATAAATATTTTCGTGGGCACCTCAAAAAAGGCACAAGTTTCCCCCGGTTAAATGCCACGCCAACTTTTTTAAAAAGTTTAGATAAAACCTTTATTGGATGTGTTTGCCGTGTTTCTCCGTGGTACCCCTCCCGAAAACAGTGAATAGATTACCACAACCATCTTCTGCGCTGTCAATGGTTATTTTGACATAATGGTAAAAATTATCTAAATTTTAGTAGATGCACACGATGAAAGCCGTATTTATGGGATCGCCGGACTTTGCACTGCCTGCCCTACAGTCACTTATGTCAAACCAATATGACATAAAGGCAGTCTACACCCAGCCCGATAAGAAAACAGGGCGCGGTCAACAGCTTATGCCCTGTCCCGTTAAACAGTTTGCGGCAGCACAAGGTCTTCGTGTAATTCAACCCGAGACGT
>JAPLDV010000595.1 GCA_026391235.1 Bacteroidia bacterium
TAAGTATATTTAAAACCATGTAAGAAATTTTTATTGTTGGTTATGATACGAGACCAAAGATTTCTAGCAGAACATCGCGGTGGACCCCTGAAAAAGGAGCAGCACCGGCAACTAATGAAATGGGCCTGCGACTGTGCTGAACATGTATTGCCCCTCTTCGGTGAAGAAATAGATGAGCGGCTGATCAAGGCTATCGAAGTGGCTAAAGCATGGGCAAAAGGCAACGCTTCAGTAGGTGACGCGAGAAAGGCATCAGTAGGCGCACATGCGGTCGCACGCGAATATTCAAATCCATGTTCCATCGCTGTTGCTCGTGCCGTAGGGCATGCGGTTGCTACGGCCCATATGGCTGACCATTCACTGGGACCTGCGTTGTATGGGCTGAAAGCGGTGAAAAACGCAGGGAAATCAACAGATACAGAGAGAAAATGGCAGGATGAACAGCTGCCATCAGAAATCAAGGAGCTTGTGTTAACTGCCAGGAGTGGCCGGAGAGCGCCTAATATAAACACAATACCAGAGGTGGAAAAAAGTACTTCAAGGAACAATGAAATGACCGGAGCATTTGCTGAGTTGGAGCAAGGGGTGCATGCAACGCTGGAAACTTATTCCAAACCATTGACGACACCACTATTTGGACTATATTTATCATGGCATTGGAAAACTTCTTTGCCTGTCTGGATGTTATTATAGCAATATCCAGATACAAATGGAGGTAATAAATGGGTTATTATGAAATAGATGGGCATCGTTTATATTACAGCTTTGTTGCAGGAGCTAAAAAAATTCTTGAAAATCAAAATTACCTGAATAAAATTAATGTTTTCCCTGTAAATGACGGTGATACGGGCAGTAATATGGCTATGACCATTCGTTCCGTTATTGAATCGATTCATCCCGACAGGTCATTTACGATTACAGCCAACAGGATAGCAGAAACAGCCTTGATGAATGCCCGCGGCAATTCAGGTATAATCTTCGCCCAGTTTTTATATGGCATGAGTAAAGAAGCGGGAAATCGCATAAGTCTTACTATTCCTCAATTTGCCTTAAGTATTAGAAATTCTGTTCCCTATATGTACGAGGCTGTAGCCCATCCTGTTGAAGGCACGATGCTGACAGTAATCAAAGAATGGTCCGAATTTATCTATGACCAGAGAGATATCATTACCGATGTTAATCAATTATTTATCCGGTCAAAAGAAGTAATTCATAAATCTCTTTCGGAAACAAAACAAAAACTAATGGTACTGGCTAAGGCAAATGTTGTTGATGCCGGTGCTAATGCTTTTGTCTTTTTTATTGAAGGTATTATTGATCTTATTTATTCGAATAGCATCCGGAAGTTACTGCGCTCAAAAACGGAATCGCTTATCCTGCCTTCAGGTAATGAACACGTTTCGGAGGAAATTAAATTCAGGTATTGTACTGAAGGCATTTTAAGAAACCTGACAATCGATCAGAAATCACTCTCCCTGATCCTGCAGCAAAACGGCGATTCAGTGGTAATAGGCGGGAACGAAAAAACCAAGCACATCCACGTTCACACCAGCAATCCTGCAGATTTGTTTCATCAGTTGAAGGATATCAGCCTGATCACTTTTCAAAAAGCCGACGATATGTTTCGTCAAAGTGAAGTGATATTTAACCGGAAATGGAAAATAGCCCTGGTTACCGATTCAACTTGCGATTTGCCTCAGGAACTAATCGATTATTACCAGATAAATATGCTGCCCCTCAATATTAATTTCGGAGAAAGCCATTACCTCGATAAAATTACCATTCAGCCCGAACAATTTTATACACTGCTGAACAATCACAGCGAATTTCCTAAAACTTCACAGATCAACGAAAAAGCATTCAGCCATTTGTATTCTCAATTACTGGCACACTATGATTCAATTATAGCAATACATCTTACCGACAAATTCAGTGGCACTTATTTTAGCAGTCATAAGGCTGCGCAGGCTGCAGGTAAGGAGTTTAATAAGCCGGTTACCGTTTTAAACTCGAAAAACCTTTCGGGGTCGCTTGGGTTAATATCGCTCCGTGCAGCTCAGGCCATTGAAGCCGGACTTTCGCATGATGAAATTGTTTTAAAGGCAGAAAAGTGGATACAGGACACCCGTATTTTTGTAAGCGTAAAAACACTCAAATATATGGTTCGTGGCGGCAGGGTTTCGTTCATGAAGGGTTTTATTGCTAATTTGCTGAATGTAAATCCAATTGTATCGATGGACGAAAATGGAAATTCATTTGTGTTTGGCCAAACATTCAGTCAGAAAACGAATATGGAAAAAGTGATGGAACACCTTCACCTTATTTGTAAAAACCGGGAAATATGGAATTATATTGTTCTCCATGCTCAAAATACAGATGCTGCAGAATGGTACACCCGAAAAATGAAAGATTTCACCGGCAGAATGCCTGTTGCCGTGGTCAATATTTCACCGGTAATCGGTGCTAATGCTGGCATTGGTACAGCTTCAGTTGCCCTGATGTTTAACTAAAATTGTTTAATAATAATAATGATTATGACATTTATTCAGATTTACCTGGTTGCTTTGGCTGCAATCCTGTCAATGATGTTAGTATTATGGATTATCAGCATTCTGATAAAAAATGTAAGCATTGTTGATTTGTTTTGGGGTTTTGGGTTTGTGGTGGCTTGCTCTGTTTTCTTTCTGAATACGGATGGGCTCCTTACCCGCAAAATCCTGTTATTGACCATGGTTTCCATATGGGGATTGCGCCTTTCAATATATCTTGCATGGCGCAATCATGGTAAGGGCGAAGATTTTCGATACAAAAAATTCCGCCGGGATTATGGAGAACATCGTTATTGGTGGATAAGCTTTTTTCAAACTTTTTTGTTACAGGGAATTTTAATGTGGCTCATTTCAGCACCTTTACTGGGTGCTCAATATCACAATACCGGAAACACTTTATCCGTGTTCGATTATATTGGTGTTTTTATGTGGCTTACCGGTTTTATTTTTGAAGCAGGCGGCGACATTCAATTGGCGCGATTTAAAGCCGACCCGTCAAACAAAGGGAAAGTACTTAACAAAGGTTTCTGGCATTACACCCGCCATCCAAACTATTTTGGTGATGCAGCCGTTTGGTGCGGCTATGCACTCATTTGCATTTCAGCCGGCAGCTATGTCCCGGTTTTAGGCTCAGTTTTAATGATAGCCCTGATTATTAGAGTTTCGGGAGTGGCACTTATCGAAAAAACATTAATAACGACAAAGCCCGGATACAATGATTATATCGAAAAAACCAGTGCTTTCATCCCTTGGTTTCCAAAAAAATAGAACTATCTTGAATCCAAAAATTATCATCGTATGAACCTATCCGTTTTTGTGTGGTTATTCAGTTGTTATACCTTATTTAACCCATATCAGAATATGAATACAATTGACGTAGGGAGCATTATCCCGCAATTTTCATTAGCAGACCAGAACGGTAAATTATTTGCCATAAATTCTGTAATCGGTAAAAAAAATCTCGTAATTTATTTCTATCCAAAAGATGACAGTCCGGGTTGTACAGCGGAAGCATGCTATTTCCGCGATCAATTTGAGGTATTCAGCGAAGTCAATGCCTTGATTATCGGAATCAGTGGGCAATCTGTTGAAAGTCATAAAAAGTTTGCCGAAAAATACCGTCTCAGCTTTACGTTGTTGAGCGACGAAGGGAATAAAATACGGAAGCTATTTGGTGTACCTACTAATCTTTTAGGCCTATTGCCCGGCAGGGTTACCTATGTCGTAGATAAATCGGGTACTGTGGTGTATATCTTCAACTCTCAAACACAAACCAGCAAACATGTGGACGATGCATTGAAGATATTGAAGGAATTAAAATAGGTCACGGGTTCAGCTTTCCCTGCACATAGGCAGCCGCACTCTCGGGTGTATAGGTTCCGAGCATCATGTCCTGAAGCGCTTCATTCATCCAGGCGTCACCGCCCGGCGTTGTCGAGTTCAGTTTTTCGTCCATCAACCGGACGGTGAGAGTGGCCGTAGAGAGAAAAATGATATCGGCACCGGAACCCTTGGCCAGGTTGTCACTTGTGATTCCATAATAAGCCATAGGATCGAAACTTTCGAAACGAATGGTGATGTTTGGATGTGTTTGGGTGAACAGCGCATTTATGCGGTCATTTCCTTAACATCATCAATTCTCCAGCTGGTAAACGTGAGTTCCGCCGGTTCCGTGCTTTTCTTGCAGCCTGTAAATCCTGAAACAAAGAGCACAGGAACAGAAAAGAGGAGCACGATTTTAACCAATCGTCTTAGCAAAAGCGTTCTCATGAGATGACCGGTTAAATGAATTTATGATAAAGCAAATTAATATCGGTTCCAAAGTAACAATCTTTCCAGGAATTTTTAAGAAATTCGGCAACACGCTGATGTGAACCGTTGCCGATGAAACAATATCTCCGTTTGATAGTGCTATCCGGTCTGCTGCTGCTGGCCGGATGCGGTCATAAGGGAAACCATACCAGCGCCCCCTCCGGGCCTGCATCCGGCGGGAAACTGAAATCCCCGGATGATATCAGCGATAAGCACATCGGGGTGCTGATGGGCTCTCTGTACGACAAATACGCTTCTGAAAAATATCCGGCTGCCACGATTTACCAATTCCAGAGCATTCCCGAGCAGCTCATGGCACTCAAATCGGGTAAGATCGATGTGGTTTACTATAGCCAGGCGTCGGTGCCTGAAATGCTGAGGTCGAACCCCGACCTGGGTTGCCTGGCGAAAGATGTTTTTTTCGTCCCGATCGGAGCTGGTTTCAACCGGGATAACGATGAGCTCCGGCTGCAGTTCAATGAATTTCTGAAGGAGATCCGTTCGAACGGGGTTTACCGCGACATGGTCAGCCGCTGGATGAAAAAAGGGGACATGGAAATGCCCGATATCAAAGCCACCAGCGTCAGCGGCTTGCTTCGCACCGGGGTAGTGAACGACATGGGGATGCCTTTCGGCCTCATCCATAACGGAAAGCTCATCGGGTTCGACATCGAGCTTTCCTCCCGCTTCGCTGCCTGGCTGGGCCGCGAATATGTTCCGGTGCCGCTCGCGTTCGGTACACTTATTGCCTCCATTTCGACCAATAAGATCGATTTGATCACCGCCTCGATGGCCATCACCGAAGAACGGGCAAAGATGATCGATTTCTCCGATCCCTATTACGATTCCGGCGCAGCCCTGATAGCCCGCCGTGATGCCATGGACCCATCGGTACCCGGGGCAGCAGGCGGAACATCTATCAGGAAATCCTTCCTGAAGATGGTTTCCGAAAGTTTTTACAGCAACATGATTCTCGAAAAGCGGTACCTGCTGATCATCGACGGGCTCAAGCTAACTATTCTGATATCCATATTCGCTGCCCTCCTGGGAACCCTCCTCGGAGGCCTCATCTGTTGGATGAAAATGTCGGATAATAAGATCCTTTGGACCCTTGCCGAATCGTATATCAACCTATTGCGGGGAACACCGGTCCTGGTATTGCTGATGATCATCTATTACATCGTTTTCGCATCGGTAAACATCAGCCCCGGGCTGGTAGCGGTGGTTGCCTTCGGAATGAACTTCGGAGCCTATGTGTCAGAAATGTTCCGCACCTCGATCGAAAGTATCGACATGGGGCAGAAAGAGGCCGGTATCGCCGGGGGATTCACAAAACTTCAGACATTTATCCACATCATCGCCCCGCAGGCATTGCGCCTTCTGCTCCCGGTTTACAAGGGAGAGTTCATTTCGCTGATCAAAATGACCTCCATTGTCGGATACATTGCCGTGCAGGACCTCACCAAGGCCAGCGACATCATCCGCAGCCGAACCTTCGACGCCTTTTTCCCGCTGCTTTTTGCCGCCGCGGTTTACCTGGCCCTGGCTATGCTGCTCACCCGGGCACTCGGGATGGTTGAGATTTCGCTGGATCCTAAGAGAAAGCGTTAAATAAAGCAAGTGTAATTTTAAAATTAATTAACATGAACAAACTGGAAATTAAATTTATTGGAGCAGTTCTTGACCTCAAAATTGAGCTTGAGGGAAAAGAAGTTGGATTATATTCCGATGGTACCAGTGAATGGACATTAACAATTGAAGAATTTGAGATAGAAGGCAATCTTGATTTAAAATTGCTATGTAAAGGGCTGAATGGAACAAAATGGGAATTAGAAATCAGTGTTGATGGAAAAGGTCCTAAAAAATATTCAGGGAAAATAAAAAATGGATATTCCGCTGTAAAAGATGAAATACAAATACCCTTAAATTGATTGGCCATGAAAATGTATAAACTATCAATTATTTTCATTCTTGCTTTTTGTTTAAGAACAGAAATTTTAAGCGCACAAACATTTTTTGAAGATGCAAAAGGTAAATCATCAATAAATTTGCCTGTGGGAGGAATTATTAGAGTTAATACTTCTGACGAAAGTTTGAAGTTTGGATATTACTATAATCGTTCAGATAAAGATGTTGTATTGGGATTAGATGCCAGCGGCAAATCTAATAACGGTTTAGCTCCGATAATTAGTAATGGGAAATTAAGCCCTGAAGCAGCTTTAAATTTCAATCTTGGTTTTAAAAATATTTCAACAGATGATTCAAATCCATCTGGATATGATTACTTAAATTTTAAAATCGGAATTGGAGCAGCAAAATATAAGCTGATTAGCGTTGATACTAGTTATGAGCAACAAACCAAATCAGAATCGTTTAATAAAATAAATCTCGGCCTTTCATACAATTATTACCTAAACGGAAACATGATTTTTGGTATCTACGGAGGATATGACAAGACAAATAACATTTCCGGTTTAAGCAAATTGAAGGTAAAGGAGTCTACCTCAATATCAACTGATTCAACAGGAACAATTATAAGGACTTCAGAAGAAGAGTATACCGCCTGGAAGGGGGAACTTAAGACAATTAACCAATTTTCGCTGTTCTTTGATTATGTATACATACCTGATTTTTTAAATAATAGAGTTGCTATATCTCTATATTCGAGAAGCAGTTTTAACAGTAGCCGTAATCAAACGAATGGAGGTTTAGGTATTTATCTTAACCAAAAAGATGAACCATTAAAAATTGTTGGTGGTATAATCTATGAATTTGAAGACCTATTTGATGCAAAGAAAGCTGGCACTTCGGTTGGCAAGCGGGGAACTATTGGCATAGTCCTTGGATATTATTTTTAAAAAAAACTTGCTACGACACGCAATATAGCCAATAAGGTTAGCCCTGATGACTGACGATTTTGTTTCAGAGGACGTATTTAAGTGCTCATGTCGCCGGATTATCTAATGCAGGATATAAAGCGGTTTACTTACGCTTAAGCTGCTCCCATGTCAGGTTTGATCCTACATTCGGATTAAAATTCGGGTTGTCGCTCACAATATATTCGCCGTTGTTGTTACACCAGGCGTGGTTATAACCGCTGGGCAGTTCTACTTCCCTGCCTTCAAATGGGTCGTAATACCTGTCGATGCCCAGTGTGTTGTCGCTAAACTTTTCCGACACTTTATCATAAACACTGCCCCGGGCTTCAAACTGCTGCAGCTGTTCAGCGCTTAGCTGGTCGCTCATTTTGCTCAGCATGCGGCTGAATTCACCGACACTCTTGATCTGTTGTATTTGCTTCTGAGCCATATACTCGATCACATGACTGTACTTTGCGTACCATAGTGGATTGAGCTTAAATGATGCGGTAATCGTCTGAAACGTTTTTGTATGGCTTTCAAGTTTGCCCTTATCACCCTTGAATGAAAAGATGTAATCAACAAACCAGATGGTATTATGGAAGGTGCCAAACATTGACTGCACGGGAAATGTAACAGGTTCAACAACGGCATAAAACTCTTCTTCCATGGGCTGACCTTCCTTGATATAGCTTATTCTCAGTTTGGCTCCTGAGGCTCCGTATCCGCCATTCGCCTTACCGGCTCCCAAAGCCCGGGGGAGCTCAGGCAGATCTTCATCCTTTATGATCGTCAATTTCTGAAATCCTCTTCTTTCTTCAGCCAGGATGATTTTTTTCAACGCTTCCCGGGCAGTTACCGGCCTTCGCACGGTATTGCCGAAATATTTGCTGCCGGGAGGAAACATTTTCAATAGTTGAAGGTTGGTGGTCCAAAAGAAACAATGGTTGGGAAATACTTCAAACTCCTCCCTGCCTTTAGGGTTATAAACCCTGAAGGCCGTAATGGCGGGCATTGCCGGATTGTCGAGTATCCATTGCATTCCACCTTCAAATTGCCACTCGGTGGGCATGAGGAAACTGAATGCCTGTATACCCGTACCCTGTTGATCAAAATAGGTATATTTCTTCAACCGCATCAGGTTGTCGGAGACGGCTTTGGCGGGCCGGACTTGTTGCGGAAATGCATGAGTGCAAGATAAAAGGATCAGCACTAGCAGTGTCAGACGGCAGGATGGATAGATGCTTTTCACGATAATAGAATTTGAATTACAAATTTAATCAAAAGCGATCAAAAAACTATGTTCACAGGCAGGAGTAAATATCGATCCAACATAATTTGCCTGAGGTAAATGCCTGTATTCAGGATTTGGATTCTGCCGGACCAACCTCGCAATTTAACGCATACAAGGGAGCTATGCTCATGAAAAAAGCAGGAATGGTGAAGGTTCCCAAAGATAAACTGAACACATTTAAATCAGGTGATATGCTGCTTGAAGCAGAGATATCCAAAGCCCCTGACAATGCCGAATTTCGCTTTTTACGATTAGTCATACAGGAAAGTGCTCCTGAAATTTTGAACTATAATAAAAACCTGGAAGAGGATGGAAAATGCATAATTTCAAGATATAAGCAGCTGGAACCCTTTTTGCAAAACTACATTGCCCAGTATTCCAAACAGTCCAAAGTATTAAAATTAAAAAATCTTCAATAATACCGCATGTTTATAGTTCCGTTAGTCCTTAAGGCTATTGTTAGAAGGAAACCGTTATATTTGCAGCAAACTAGAATTAAATGTCCGCATATATAAATAGAACTTCTGTACATTTTCTGAACGAGCCAGTTTCTAACTTACTCGTACGCATTTTGTTTGCTCACAGCATGTTAAAGTCCTGCAGCCTTGAAAAAAGAAGAAACACCTCAGGATAAAAGTACATTGGAACAAATGACCCGCGAACTTTACTATGTTAAAAATAGCGATGGCACTTACGATACCTCTTTGAGCACTGGATGGGACGTAAAAAAAGAGGCGCTGGATAATGCATGGGAAGGAATACATGAACGGGTCGAAAGCGCCAGAATAGCAGTGGAACAAGGTTTGAGAAGCCCCATTTATTATCACATGGAGAAAAGCTTAATGAGTATTTCCCTTTTGTCGTCATATATGAAATTCAGCCGGCTGCGCGTTTGGTGGCATCTGCGTCCTATGGTTTATAAAAAGCTCAATCCACATAT
>JAPLDV010000693.1 GCA_026391235.1 Bacteroidia bacterium
GGAGAATATTGTAGCCGCACAGCCAAGGCCTTGGGAATCTTGCTTTTGCATGAACCGTACCTGGGGATATGCTCGCTATGACCGCAATTACAAGCCTGTCCATGAAATTCTGCGTTTGTTAGCTTCCTCTTCTTCTCAGAGTGGTAATTTTTTATTGAATGTGAGCCCGGACGGCGAGGGAACGATACCTGTCGAACAAATCGAAATACTGAACAATATCGGCAAATGGATGAAAGTCAATGGCAGTGCTATTTACGGATCAGGTCCCTCCCCGGTGGTTGCTCCAAATCTGGGACTAACGACCCGGGTGAAAGATAAAGTTTATCTGCTGATCCAGAGATGGCCGGGTTCTACGGTACCATTTGCCTGGTGCGGCAGTAAGGTGAAATCTGCCTGTTTGCTGGCAACCGGTCAATACGCACGGATTGAGCAGAAGGGCGATCGGGTTTGGCTTCATGATCTGCCGCAATATCCTCCGGATCCCTTTTTGACAGTAATTGAATTGACTTTTGATGGGGAGCCAAGGGCAACGGAGCCTGCATATCGATGACACTTCTTTTATATTTAACAAAAGGTGAAGCCCTGTGCATCTTGCCCTGAAAGGGCTTAATCTATCAACACAGGGTAAAGCCCTGTGTATTGCTAATCCCAAACATATCGTTCATCGTATTCGACCTTGTACTTATGGAGAAAAGCTCTATATTCTTGCTGAAATGTTTTTTTGTTGTGATGTTCCTGCTGATTATCAATGTATGCTTTTACAGTATCCACTTCACTAGGATTTACCGAAAAAGCACCATAGCCATCTTGCCAATAAAAGCTTTGAAAGCATACAGAGAATATGAACATGGTCGGAATAACCACCGATTTTTAAAACCTGTGATTCCAAATTGTTACATATCCCGCCTAGGTAGCTGTAAAGTTCTAAACTGTATGGTGGATAAATGATTGGAGCCCGGAGTTTGGTGCTGAAAACTATATGTAGGTAGTTTTTTACAAGTGACTGTCCCATATTAAAGTGATTACGCCCTTTCAGGGCTTTGTACCAGATTCTTGTTTCTCTTCGATGGGCTTCACCCATCGTTAATATATTAAACCCACTTCGGGGCTGTTCTGAATAAGTTTTACCTCTATAGTCTCAATGAAGTTCTATTGCCAAAATTAATGGTTTTCACAACTTTCTCAAAGTCACCACTTGTATCACGGGATTACTATCCTCACGAAGCTTACCTAAAACATCCAATAACTTCTTCTGCTGGGCCGGAAATTTCGATTTGAATTTTTTGGTGTGGTTCTGATTACAAAGCTCCATGAATTCAATTGCATTAAAGGAACGAATTAACTCATCCGCGCCCGATGACAAATCGGGCCAAAAAGCCATGCTGCCATCGAAATCATTCGTGATTCCAAAGTTCCCGCCTTCTCCTGACAAATTTGTCATCGTATTGTTGGTCTTACTGTATAAATAGGTGCAAATCATTTTGTTATATCGATACTTTATAAATAAGAAATTTCTGGATTCTACCATGTTATGATACTCTTTATAATTATCATCACTTCTGGAACCACCAATGCTTGCATATTTAGACTCCGGTACTTTGTATTTACCAAATTCCATCTTGCAAAATATCCGATAATCAAGATTCTTATCCACCGTATATATATCATTTACAAAAGGTTGTTTGTACCTAAGCTGATTTTCGAAACTGGTCATTCCACCAGTCATGATAAAAGGAGAATCTGGACTCTCTAACGACTTATTCAATGTAGAAATTCGCTTCTTAACCTTTAATTCACGGTCATAGATTATGATATTATTTAGCTTTCCGTCATCAGCCGGTTTTACCATCCTCAGAGGTATGGTCGTAACAAAAAACCCCGGCTCAATATAGCACATATCAGAGGGTCTGATATCCATCCGGGCCTCCCGGATAAACTGCCCGGACAATGTAAACTGCAGGAACTTCTTTTGACCGCTGTCAAGAATTGTAATAGATTGATTTTCTGGATCAAAGGCAAAATCCTCTATTGCCGAATATTCACCGGGACCTTTACCAACCCGGTTAATGAGAGCTTTAAAAGAACCGTTTAGGTTAAAAATAACCAAACGTTCCCTTTTCATAGCGGTTCGATCTAAAACCAAAAGGTTATAATCAGTTTTAACTAATTTAAAGATGCTTGTCAGGTACGAATCTGGTTTGGTTTCTAGGGCAATGTAATTAACCTCAGCAGCAATTGTGCTGAGGTTCATATCCACCGATTCTTGTTCGTTTCCAGAAAGGTCGATTTTGTAAGTTTGTTCCTGGCCTTGTGTGTTTAAGGTGAAAAAAAAGACGGATAAAAATACTGCCAGGCATGATTTTACTTTGCCTTTTGTGCCAAACCGGTCAGATAATTTTGGTCCTGTCATTTTCAAATTTTATGGTAATCTTGTATAAATTGCAATAACGAAATATAGCCATGAAAATTACTACAATCCAACTATTTCTAATATTACTCAGCCTCGCCAATCCTGCCTATGCCCAAACCGGCACCCCCACCGAACCCGTTCGCTACATCGGTGGCGTAACCATCGACCCCAATGTTCATGAAGGGCGGCTGCGGTATGCCATCGGAACCGAAAGCCGTCAAACCGTGAGAACAAACCGGACGCATCCCGAATGGTCGGATGGTTATGGATGGACCTACAACCATGCATCGAACCTGTGCTACTGGAATGGCAGGTTTTATCAGCAATACCTTAGCAATCCGGTGGATGAGCATATCGCACCCGGTCAAACGCTCATCACCACATCCGCGGATGGCCGCACCTGGAAAATGCCGGAGGTGGTTTTTCCTCCCTACCAGGCACCCGCCGGAGTTAAGATCCCGGCAGGATACACCGGCTACATGATGCACCAGAGAATGGGATTTTACATTGCTCCTGATGGAAGATTGCTGGTTCTGGCATTTTACGGACATGCTGAAGATCCTTTCCTGGAAGGCGGAATCGGGCGAGTTGTGCGCGAAGCCTATAAGAATGGCACTTACGGTCCTATCTATTTCATTCGCTACAGCAGTCATACCCAATGGAATGAAAGCAATACCACCTATCCGTTTTATACAAAATCAGGTGATAAAGGATTTATAGATGCCTGTGATGCTTTGCTTGCCGATAAGTTGAAAACCATGCAGTGGTGGGATGAGGACCACGGGTTGGATGGGTTTTACGAGAATGCCGAATCCGGCAGTGCATTTAACTATTATCACCGTAAAGATGGAAAGATCACCGGGTTATGGAAAAGGTCGCTGTGCGCATTATCCGACGATGGAATTCATTTTAGCAAGCCGGTAAAATCGCCTACCCTGATTATGGCCGGAGGTAAAATGTGGGGGCAGGCCACCGAAGACGGCCGTTTTGCGATTTGTTATAATCCGATCGAGCTCGATGAATACCGGTACCCGCTGATTGTGATATCAAGCGA
>JAPLDV010000524.1 GCA_026391235.1 Bacteroidia bacterium
TAAAGTGATCAACCTTCAGGATAAGCCTGTGGATGTTTGGCTGGATGTTCAGATCGAAGAATGGAAGTGGGACTCCAACTCGATGCATTTCAATGCATTCTGGAAGCCGGTCGGAACATTGCGCGGCGATAAGTTCATCGATATGAATTTCATCGATATCAAAGGGAAAGGGGTTTTGGTTGGCGATGCGCTTACCGTGCTCAGTCCCGGTCGCGGTTGGTGGGGAGAAGGCGATGAGAAAATCTATATTGATGAAGCCGATATTAAACGCAGATTTCCATCCCATTTCGGCACCGGAACCGAAGATTATTACGGATGGGCAGGCGGGGTGGTTCCCACCGGCCGCGATACCTTCTCGATTCCCATCGGGGCCAATGTGTGCAACGGAAACCCCGCCGATCCACGCGGGTACAATATCTGCACCCGCAACCGGATACTCGATGTCGTCCCGTTCAGCAACCGCCTGGTTTTCGATATGGAGGCCTCGCCGGGAACCGATATCCGCGAATCATCGAACCTCCTGGATTATTCATTGGTAAGCTTTTGGTATGCCATTCCGGGCACCGTTTCCAATGCCCTTCCCAAACCGGAAAACGCTGCTGCACCCTTGCTCACCGTTGAGGACATCGATCGGATGCAGGAATTCCTGAAAACTGGTGAGGTAAAAATGGGAATTTCAACTTCTTTACCCAAGTTGTATTTCAGTGCCAAACCCGGCCAGTTTTTTGTATTCAACCTAAAAGTTCCTGCCGAAACCGTTGCACTGAATGACCTTAAGATTACATTCTCCAACCTGAACCCCATCCTTGCACCCGACACCCTTTTTTGTCATTCCCGCGAAAGCGGGAACCCGATACCCGATACCCGACACCCGATACCCGATACCCTCTTTTCCTGCTTCAACTCCGGCGGTATCGATTTTAAGGGAAATCCGTTTACGAAGCGAATCGATATTCCGGCCGGCCAGACGCAGGAGCTATGGATGGGGATTGACCTCGAGGATGCAGAAAGAGGGGTTTACCAAGGTTCGGTAACGATCAGCTCAGGAAACGTCACGCAAATCATTCCGATAGAAATTTCGGTGGAGGGCGATGCCGTTAGAAATCACGGGTATGATCAGGGGAAAAGCCTGGCACGACTGAACTGGCTGAATTCTGCAGCCGGCATCGATGATAGTATCACCAAAGGGTTTATCCCGGTAAAGGTTATTGGCAAACGGTTCAGCATCCTGGGCCGTACGTTGGAAATTGCCGGTAATGGATTACCTGCTGCAGTCACAACCTTTTTCGGATCGTCAAACCAGGAGCTGAAGGATTGGGGCGAGCCGCTGATTAACAGTCCGTTCCGGATTATTATCGAGAAGGAAAACGGGACTGTCGTCAGGTTAACGTCAGGAGATTTGGTCATCAGGGAAGAGCCTCCGTCAAAGGTGACCTGGAGTGTCATGAATACCTCCGGTGAGTTTGATGTGGAAATTTCGGGGCAGATGGAATTCGATGGGTTTGTCGATTATAAAATGGAACTGACCGCTAAATCGGATGTTAAAGTCAGGGACATCCGTCTCGAAATCCCCATGAACAAAGAAAAATCGGAATACATGATGGGATTGAACCATGAAGGCGGATACCGTACGCCCGACTGGAAATGGAAGTGGGATGTCACGAAAAACCAGGATATGCTGTGGATAGGTGCTGTGAATGGTGGGATGCGTATCAAATGGAAAGCGGCCAACTACCGGCGCCCGCTGATCAATATCTACTATGAATTCGGACCTCTGAACTTGCCGCCTTCGTGGGGGAATGCGGGTAAAGGCGGAGTAACTGTCGCGGATAAAGATACTGATGTCGTGGTCAATGCATACTCCGGGCCGCGAGAGATCAAAACCGGTGAAGTTCTCGATTTTGATTTCGAACTGCTCCTGACGCCCTTCCGTACGATCGACAAAAAGACCAAGTTTGGTGATCGGTATTTCCACGGTGGCGGCACCAACACTGCAGTTAAAATTGCCAATGCAAAGGCCGCCGGAGCAAACATCATCAACATCCATCATGCCGAGGATCTGTACCCGTTTATCAACTATCCCTATCTGGATGAGAACATTACTGAGTTAACCCAACTGGTTTCCAATGCGCACAAGGCCAACATGCGGATGAAATTCTACTATACCACC
>JAPLDV010000888.1 GCA_026391235.1 Bacteroidia bacterium
CCTTCCTATTTAATCGTTTAACTGCCCGCAGGGTTCACAATGGCTGATACTTTGATCTTGCGATTAGGCAAAACCAGAACAACATACCTACCGTATGACCCAACGGCCCCTGCATTACTTACAGACAAGACCGCCACCCCGGATGTATTGGTGACGACATCCCAGTCCCTTTTTGATGTAATAGTTTTCAGGATATTTCCGGTTGTAAATGTCACAGTCCCGCTGGCATCCACCGTACAAGGGGTATTTCCGCTTGCGTCATCGGCAAGGTAGACCCTGATTAATTGGATTCCGCTTACAGCATCCCCGCTTGCATCTTTTAAAGTTATGGTCACGATTGACGTTGTGCTCGATGAATCTGTTACTGTGAGTGTTGTAGCAGACGAGTACACATTTTTGGTCATTGCGTCAATCATGGCGCCCGTTCCGGTTGCCGTGGGTATAGCATTAAGGTTGGCTGCTGTCGCGGTAACGGTTGTCCCGGCAAGCTTAAAAGTTGCACCGGATTCAATGTCAATTCCACTTCCGGTTGGATAAGAAACACGGCGGTTTGTAGATTCAATGCAGAAAACTTCGTTACCTGTTGCATTATAGAAGCAAAGGTCGCCGTCTACACCCTTTGCCGTTATATTGTTCAATTCTGCCCTTCCAGGCGAGGCCATAATAAATATTAAAGCCACCATCAGAAAGGCGATTAAGATTCGTTTTTTCATAATGATACCTCCTTAAATGGGGCAAGGAATGACCCCCGCCCCGGTTTTCTTAGTCATAAATCGCCGTTTCTGCTATTTCCTGCCCGTAGCGCGGTTTGCTGAATATCGCATCGATAGCAAGATGGGTCACGGTATCGCAATCTGCAATCTCAACCTGAATGCAATCATACCCGTCACCGAGGTCGGCGGCATCGATGGGGATGCAATACTGTTTGGCCGCCTTAGCTGCGATATTAAAAGTGTTGCTTGCTGCTACTCGGGGAACCATAATATCCTCATTGATCTGGATACCATCCGCAACAACGGTTTTACCACCGGACAGGGTGACGGTTTCGCCTGTTACAAAGGTGTCATTGTCCCAAGAGTGCATAATCAATGCACTGCCGGTATCCTGATAAAGTGTAGCTGCGGCACCACCTGCTCCTGCAACCGTTTCGTCTTTAGCCGCCGGGGTATCTGTTGAGGGCGTGGTATATTTCAGCTTGATGCCGGTGCTGTAATACTTTGTGAAGGCGAGTGCCGTTGATGCTGCTGCTACTGCTGCGCTTTTTTCAAGTGTAACCGCTGCGGCTTTACCTGAATTTACCCCAACCGTTATAAACAGGTCAACGTGACCCCAATTTTTCATGCTGGCAATATCAGACGATATAGTACCTGTCTGATCTACGCCGGGGAATGTTAAGGGGACTTTTACATAATCAAGATTTAATAACATAGTGAATTACCTCCTTTCCTTAAATTTATGCTCTGACAGCCAAAACGACGAATGGAGAAAGCGTGTTAGACCCCTTAAAAGGATTCAGTGCTGAACTCCACCTGGGCTGCCCGTCAAAGTAATATGTGAATCTGAAAAGCTGCTGCCCGTAGATGAAGTCAACATGGATGCTCATGGCTTCCTGAATGTCGCCCATATCGGCACAAACATACTAGCTCCAATCGGCAAGGATTATATCTCCTGCCGTTCCGAGGGTTTCGCACT
>JAPLDV010000855.1 GCA_026391235.1 Bacteroidia bacterium
CTTTATTGAATATTAAGTGACATAATTTCTAAGACGATCAAAAGTGGTAAGAACGGAGTTAAACTGGGCCCACATTAATGTTGGAAAATGTGCATAATAACCGGCGTTGTAAATGAAACCTCTAATTATTAACATAATGCCTCATGGTCCAGCTTACCATTTTTCGCCCCATGAAAAACCGGATATCCATCTTCCTCGTTTCAGCGTTCCTGCTCATCACCGTTCAGGCATTCAGTCAGTCACCCAAACTATACGAGTGGCGGGGAGCAAACCGCGAGGGGATCTACCCCGACATGGGACTACTGAAGCAATGGCCTGCAGAGGGGCCTGCCCTGGTCTGGGAATACGAAGGGGTGGGAAACGGATACGGCTCCCCGGTTTTTACCGATGACGCGATGTACATCATGGGTGAGGCCGACAGCCTGGCCTGGCTGTGTGCTTTCAGCCAGGCAGGAAAACTGTTGTGGAAAAAAGATTACGGCCGGGAGTGGGTGAAAAATTACAATGGCTCCCGGTGCGCCCCGACCATTGCCGGCGACCTGGTTTACGTTACGTCGGGATTGGGAAATATTTATTGTTTCGACCGCAATACCGGGGAAAAGAAGTGGTCGAAAAGCATGATGGATGACCTGCACGGACAGTATCCCCTGTTCGGCTATTCAGAGGCTCCTTCGATTGATGGCGACCGGGTGTTTTGCACGCCCGGCGGAAGGGATACCAACGTGGTGGCCCTGAACCGCTTTACCGGCGACATCATCTGGACCAACAAGGGTCATGGCGAGCGTCCCGGTTACAACCAGACCAAGGTCATCCGGCTGCAGAAACGCAACGTGCTGGTGACATCCACCGCCTACGAAATGCTGGGTCTCGATACCCGTACAGGTGAATTGCTCTGGGTCCACGAACAGGACAACACGCCCGTGGCCGACCGCAAGCCAGGACTGGGCGATACCCATGCCAACGCGGTTTTGTACGAGAACGGATTCATCTATTATGTGGAGGGTGACGGGAACTGCGCGGTGAAACTGGAGCTGGCCCCTGATGGGAGCAATATAAAAGAGGTGTGGCGGAACAAGCAGTTCGACAGCTACATGGGTGGTTTCGTGAAACTGGGCGATTACCTGTATGGCTGCGGGACGGCCAAGCCCGGCTTTTTGAGCCTCGGTGCAAAAACCGGGATTTTGGGTAAGGAGCTGAAAATCGGCAGCGGATGCGTGATCGCCGCCGACGGAATGCTTTATTACTACAATTTCAGGGGCGAGGTGATGCTCATCAACGCCGATCCGTTAACGATGGATGTGATCAGTAAATACCGGATTACCAAAGGTTTGAAAGAGCATTTTGCCCATCCCGTGATCCACGACGGCAAATTGTATGTCAGGCACGGTAATTTCCTGCAGGCCTATAACATCAGGTAGAGACGTTTATAAACGTCTCTACCTGTCCAACAGGCCATCCCATCTATTCCGGTATCCGGATGAGATGGTTCTGGATGGCCCAGAAGATTAATCCGGCGAGGTTCGGGGCATTGGCTTTGGTGAAGATATGATACCGGTGATTACCCACGGTTTTTTCGCTCAATGCCAGTTTTTCGGCGATCTGCCGGGATGACCAACCCTGGCAGACGAGGTTCAGTATTTCGATCTCACGGTCCGTGAGGCTTTTCCTCCTGGGCCTGTTTTCCATGTAGGCACCCAATTCCCGGATGACATCCGGGCTGACGTAAACCTCTCCCTGGCTTACCATTTGGATAGCTTTCAGAAGTTCTTCACGATTTACCCGTTTGGAAACGAATCCCTGAGCTCCCGCCCTAACCATTGCCAGGTAGGTGCCCACATCGGAATCCACGGTGAGCGCGATGACCTTCAGGTTCCGGGCCAGTTCCAGGGCTCTGACAGTGGTTTCAATCCCGTCGATGCCCGGCATCCGGATATCCATCACAACCACATCCGGATGTGGCTCCGAATTCAGGTAATCCAGAAACTC
>JAPLDV010000850.1 GCA_026391235.1 Bacteroidia bacterium
AAATATTCTGCCTTGATTTTTCATGATGTTTCTGCAATTAATTACATAAAGATAACGATGATTGGGTGTATTTATTGCCATAACAAAAACGGGAAGACCCGCGTGTAATCAAAAACGGGCGGACCCGCGGGTCCGCCCCTACGAATACCCAAATGACCTGTCGTAGGGGAGGAGCCATGGCTCCTCCCGCAGGAAATTTTCGTTAAATTACTAAAAATCAAAATAATACAACTTCTTCCCCTTATCCCCGAAATCAGGCTGGTGCAGGAAATATATCCGGTTGTTGGTAATATTGATATGATCGATATGCTTGTATCCCGGGATTGGAATCTTTCGCACCTCATCACCGGTTTTCGGATCTATTTCGATCAGGTAGGTCAGCTGGCCATGGAGAAATTCAAGATAATACCGGCCGGTCACCGGATCGCGGTGCATCCTCTTTTTCCAGTCATTGTCAAATACGATGCTCATCAGGGTTTCTCCTGTTGGCTTTCCATTCTTTGAAAAACTGAAAATCGAGAATTTAACGAAATCAAAAATCAGCAGGCTGTCACCTGGCTGGTAGAGTTTTGTGTACAGTGGCTTATATCCGACATATTGCTGAAATGCCATATCGAAAGCCGTCGCATATATGGCCCGGAGCTCGTCCGGATTGTTGGTCAGGACAACCCGCCGGAATTGCATGGTGATCGACCGGTTCAACTGACCAACTTCTCTTTCCTTCTGTGTATTTCCGGCATGATAGAAAATTTCAGCCTCTTCGGCGCCCGTCTTGATCAGGAAGTAATTTTTATACTGTTTATTGGGGGATTCCTTGGTGAAAACATTTGCCGAATCTATCACCGCTTCAACCGGACGCACATAATCATTGAAAAAATTGATGCTGCAGGAATTCGTAAGATAGATAGAGTCCTTCCTGAGCCTAACCTGCAATACCTTCTTTTTTTCCAGGATATATACCTCTCCCAGACAGTCCTTGTATAGTTCCCTGATATCGGGTTCGGGCTTGGACCAGAGAACCTTACCGTTCAGGTCGGCTACAAGGATTTCCTTTTTAAACTCATTGTAATTCCGGTATCCGATGGCAATGATTTTATCCTTTAAAAACTGATAATCCGAGATAGCAAACGGTTCTTTCTCAAAAAGCTTCCGGGCGGTTGCCTTTACGGTCACTTCCTTGATCTGGAATACATTGGTCCTGAGAAATATCATGGCTAACTTACCGGCATACATCTTATTGAATATCTTGCTGTCAGCAATGGTTACGGTATCGGAGAAGTAACTGATGTGAATGAATATGATCTTTGCCGGGTAGGATTCGATGGTCAGGCTGAACTTCCCGGTGGCATCGGTGATGGTGCCCATTCCGGTTGACCGGTTAACGATGTTGACCCCGGGTATCCCAACCTTAGTGGTGGCATCCAGGACAAAGCCGTTGAGTTTATCGGGGGTTGACTGGCCGAAGAGGCCCGCGAAGAACAAGCCATGCAACAAGATAAGGATTAACCAGGTGCCCGGGAATTTCATCTGGGGAATGATTTAAAGATGAAGATAGTCACATGCCTCTAAATATCAAAATAATACAATTTTTTGCCTTTGTCCCCGACATCAGGCTGATAAAGGAAATAGATCCTGCCATTGATGATCCGGATATGATCGACATGTCTGAATTTCAGGATGGGGACCTTTTTCACTTCATCTCCCGTTACCGGGTCAATTTCAATCAGGTAGGTTAGTTGCCCATGAAGGAATTCAAGATAAAACCGGCCGGTTGAAGGATCGCGTTGCATCCTCCGTTCCCAGTCGTTATCAAAAACGATCCGCATGGGGGTCTCCCCGGTCTGCACTCCATCTTTAGAGAACCGGACGATCGATAATATCACGAAATCAAACAGCAGCATGCTGTCGCCAACCATAAACAGTTCAGTATAAACCGGTTTGTAATTCTGGGCTTTGTTGGCTTCGGCACCAAGAATTCTTAAAAAGATGGCGCGCATTTCATCCGGAGGGATAAAGCTTCTTGTGATTTTGCTAAGGAATTCCTGTTTGATCGATTGGTTCAACTGGCGGTATTCCTGCTCGTTCCGGGTTTCTCCTGCATGGTACATCAGCTCGGACTCCCTGCTTTGTTCCCTGACCATAAAGTAGTTAACATATTGCTTATTCAGTGAGGGTTTGGAAAAGACCGTGGTGGAATCCAGCACTGCATTTACCGGACGGACAAAATCATTGAAAAAATCAATTTTGCACGAACTTTTAACAACAATTGAATCTCCCCTGATGATCACCTGGCTGGCATGGTTTTTTTCTACCAGGTAGATTTCCCCAAGACAATCCCGGTACAGCTCCCTGATATCAGGCCTGGGTCCCGACCAGAGGACTTTTCCGCTCAGGTCGGCTACCAGGATCTCTTTTTTAAACTCATTGTAGTTCCGGTATCCGATGGCAATGATTTTATTTTCCATGAGCTGGTAGTCCATGATCGAAAAAGGTTCCTTGTCAAAAAGCTTTCTTGCAGCCGCCGAAACGGTAACCTCTCCGATCTCGAAAACATTGGTCCGGAGAAAAAGCAGGATACCGTTTTCGGCATACAGCTTCCTGAATTCCTTGCTGCCGGCAATAAACAGGGTATCTGCGAAATAACTTACATGCCTGAAAACGATTCGAGCCGGATAGGATTCAATGGTTAAGCTGAAATTCCCGGTTCCATCCGTGGTGCTACCTTTCCCAGTTGACAAGTTGAAGACGTTGACACCGGGGATGCCTGTCTTGGAGGTTGCATCCATGATAAAGCCTTTGATTTTGTCGGGAGGGTTCTGTGCGTATAAGGCCGTGAACAAAAAACAACAAATGAAAATGAATTTCAGAAGGAGGGATGATGGTTTCATCAGACACGAATTTCATTATAAATGTAAATGTAAAGGATTAACGGACAAACTCCTTGATGG
>JAPLDV010000221.1 GCA_026391235.1 Bacteroidia bacterium
GGTCAGGAATGCCCCGATGGCACCCAGACCCTGCGAAAGATTGATCCGGCTGGCAGCCCTCGAAGGTACACCCAACGCCCTTACATAAGGATTGCATGAAATCTGCAGGAAGGTGACTCCCGAAAAAACCACGAAAGTACCGACCAGAAACAAAGGAAAAGAAAGGCTCAAGGCGGAAGGAATGAAGAGTAACAGGCCCAATCCGGTTATCAAGGCTCCTAAAGCAATTGAATTAACCGTTTTTAGCTTCTCAATGATCAGTTTGGCCGGATAAGAAATGGCGAAAAACGCAAAGAATGAAACTGAAGTAAGCAGGGAAGTCTGAAAATTATTCAGGTCAAATGTTTCCTTAAACAGGGCAATCAGCACATTATTAAGGTTCCAGATGAAGCCCCACATGAAAAAGAGAAAGTTAACCAGGAACAACGGATAAAGGATGTCGCGGGTTTTCGGATAGGAAGTTTGTGATTGAAGCATATTAATAGTTTTTCCTTTGAATTAGGGTTTCAAGGTATCGTGATTTGATTTGCTTGCTTGCCATAATCTGCTTAACCGGCGGCATTTGGAGTATCGCACCAAATAAGGCCGCCAGTGCCCTATGGCTCCAAAGCACCTGGTTATCGAAAATAAGGTTTTGCAATTTACCCCGTTCGATCGCCATCATCACTGTTTTGTGGGCACCGTTCAAGGGTGTAATAACCCGTTTTTCGCGGGAGATAAGCCTGATACTTTTAGGGGTGCAGACTCGCACGCATAACGCACATCCCAGGCAAATTTCCGGATTCAGCCTGGCTTTCTTCTTCTTGGGTTTATGAGGATCATTCGCAGAGACCATGGTCATGGCTTCGACCGGACAAACGTCGGCACATTTTCCGCAACCGGTACAGGTTTCCACAGTTACAACCGGTAAGAAATTGGTGGTATGAACCGGGTTCAGAATGGCGTACTTCCGTGATGCTATCATGGCTTCACAGCAGCATCCGCAGCAGTTACAGATAAAATTTACCTTTTGCCTCACGTTTTCCCCAAACTGAACCAGGTTATTCTCATATGCCTGCTGCAGTAAATCAAGCCCCTCAACCACATCAACAGCACGTGCAAAACCATATTTGGTAAGCGATTCAGCCGAGTCATTGAATGTCATGCAAATATCCATGGGGGCACTGCAATTTTTGCCCAGATGTTCCATTTTATGCCGGCAGTAGCACATCCCTGCTCCGCGGTGCGAAGCGGTTTTAATTACTTCAGAAGCCCGCTCATAATCAAGAACATAAAGGGCATTCTCTTCGGATAAGGAGGGTTCATCGACAAATGTGCGTCCGAGCTGTGTTTCGCCCTGAGTGAACAGTGACTTTATAAAATCCTCCTCCACATTCAGATATTGGTAAAAAAGTTCCCCCAGGACTTTCTGGTCAACGTCATTTCTGATGCGCATCAGGGAAAACTCAAAAAATCCGGCCATCGGAGGGGGCAAAGTATAGGTAGATTCGCCGTTTCGATCAACATCAACCAGAACTGCCTTTGACGAAAGAGTATCCAGGATTTTCATTGTACTGTTCAGATCCAATTTCCAGGCCTTACTGGCTGTCAATGCATTAAAAGGTTTGATCGGCAAAAGCGAAACCAGCTGCGCCTCCTTCTCACTGAACAACATGCTGAGTATTTTAAACAGCGCTTCCGAGGGAGGTGCACCCTGTGGAAATTTGTTCAGGCGATCGGCCAATTTTGAATAACCCGACTTAATTGCATGATGATGTGCCACTTAAATTTGAGTTTAGAAGTAAATGTTTCCATAAATATAATGTTTAAATTATTCCAATATTGTAGAGACGCATATTTGCGTCTTGGGTATATTTGCGTCTTTGCACACCGACAACTTTCATCATGCTCGAACCCGTCCTGTACATCGGAATTACTCAATCACTGTTCGCCGGGATTGTGATCGCAACCAGAAGGCCTCAAATCCTGTCCGACAGATATCTTGCTGCCTGGTTATTTATTATTGCCATCGAAATGATTCTGGCAATGGTTAAGCTTACCTGGCTGGAACATCTGCCTTATGAGATTCCCTTCCTGGTAATTCCGCTGGTATATGGGCCGTTACTATTTCTATATGTCAGGACGCTAATCTCGGAAGCGCCCAAATGGAACTGGTTCGACCTGGCTCATTTTGCGCCGTTTATCCTATTTCTGGGCCTGGCCTTTCTGTTCCGCACCCGTCCCGATGAAACCAGCTCTTTACCGGTTTGGGCTCACCCTACGCGCTTGGCCCAAATAATCTACGAAATTCTGATCTTTGCATCGTTTACCACTTACAGCATAATTGTTTACATTCTTCTAACCCGACACCGTAAAGCTATCCGGGAGGAATTCTCATACAGTTCCGGCAAGATCACTCTCACCTGGCTCCTGTTTGTTTCCATCACGGTCTATGCGTCGTACTTGCTTACATTTTTATCTGCGGGAATTCAAATGCTGGTCATTCATCTCCCTTTTGATCCAAAGATCTTTTCTTTTAGCGGGCTTACCCTTTTCTCCTTTGCGTTTAGTTTTTACGGCCACAAGCAGGCGCGGATTTTTCCCATAGCCGGCAAAGTGATCAATCCCATGGAATATGAATCCATAAACTCGATCAAGTACGCAAAATCCGGACTGCGGGGTGAAGATCTCATAAAATTCATTACGGCCATGGATGACCTGATGAATCATAAAAAATTATTCTTAAACCCGGAACTTTCACTCGCCGAAGTTTCAGAGGAGCTTCGGATTCCCAAGCATCATCTAACACAAGCCATGAATACTGAGCTGGGAAAAAATTTTTATGCCTATATCAACGAGCTTCGAGTAAAAAAATTTATGGAAATGGTGATTGACCCCAGGTTTAAACACTATACTTTTCTGGCTATCGCCTTCGAATGCGGGTTCAATTCGAAGTCAACATTTAACTCTGTGTTCAAACGAATCACAAGTTTTACACCATCGGAATATCTTCATTCACTTGGCCGTCCGGATTGATTCATAATCTGTTGCAGGTACACCCCACTTAACCTGTACGTCCTGATTGTATAGCCCGTTCCAACCGGGCGATTGCGGCTTTATGCGCCACTATTTTTGACAAAAAAAGAGTGTCATGAAGAGATCAGTCGTCGCTGCAATACTTACTGTTTTCTGGTTTACCCTCTCTGGCCAAGGCATTTTTGAGCCTGACACTAAAACTCAGGAATCGGCCGTCAAATCCGGAATTAACTTATCAGGCTATACCCGTTCAGCAGGTTTCTTTGGATTGATCCAGAATGAGGATCCCGCGCTAAGAAGTTTATACAGTGAGACATCTCTGAAATTGAAGGCAAAAACCGGTTCGTTGGGTCAGGCTTATTCTGATATTCGTTTCAGAGCTGGCACAGAATATGGATCCGAATTTTCAATTTTTGATATCCGGGAGGCATACCTCGATCTGTTTCTGGGCAAAGTTGACCTTCGAATAGGCAAGCAGATTTCACCCTGGGGGCGTGCTGATGGACTGAACCCGACGGATAATCTTACACCTTCTGATTTTTTTGTAAGATCACCCGAAAACGATGATATGCGCATCGGAACATTTCGAATCCGTGGACAATACACTCCATTTAACTGGATTAAACTCGAGGCCGATCTGGTTCCGTGGTACACCCCATCGGTTTACCGGTTCGACCTTGTCGGATTGCCCACCTTTGTATCTATAAACTCCCCTCTGCATCCGGGGTTTAAATGGAACAAAACTTCAGTTGCCGCCAAGCTGGATCTGGTATTTTCGGGAATCGAGGGCTCTTTTTCCTGGTTCAGCGGATATGATCCTCTACCAGCTCTTAAACCCGGAGTACTTCCAGCCCCGCCCTACACGGATTTCAAACTCGAATTGCTGCAAGTACCTTTCCGTCAGCAAACTATAGGAGCCGATTTTGCATCAATAATCTTTGGAACAGGTATCCGCGGAGAGATCGCCTATAAAATCCCGGAACAAGGGGATACAATCGATCCGATGATACCCAATTCTGATATCCAATGGGTGATCAGCATCGACCGGGAGCTGGGTCCGATCCGAATTATTGCCGGCTATATTGGAAAATATGTTGAGAATTTTGTTCCGTCCGATCCTCCTCAGTCTTTCGATCCGGCGATGATATCAAATCCTGAAGTTTGGCATATGCTCGGCCCGTTGCTCGCCAGCCAGATCGGTTATTACAATCGCATTCTCTATGATCAGACTAATGAATGGAACCATTCATTTCTGTTCCGGCCATCAGTCACCCTTTTCAATGAATCCCTCGACGTTGAAATTACAACCTTGTACAATTTTACAACGAAGGAGTACCTGCTCTACCCGAAAGCCACCTGTCACCTGACCGACGGATTAGAGGCAACCGCGGGTTACCAGTATTACGATGGTCAGAAATACACCCGTTTCAGCTGGATCAAAAATGCATTTAACGGTCCGTTTTTCGAATTCAGGCTAACATTTTAGACTATGCGAACCGCAGGTATTATATTGTCAATCTGCCTGTTATTCTCCTTCTACCAGGAAAAAACGATACTGGATATCGAAATCAATAGCATCCGTAAACCGAAGGGCGTGATTATTTTATCGATATACACTGGTCCGGAGCAATACCCTTATCATCCTGCCAGAACTTATGTGGTAAAAAAGGATTCTCTCACAAAAGGCATCCTCCAAACATCCATTAAAGATCTGAGCCCGGGTGAGTACGGCCTTTGTCTCCTGGATGACGAAAACCAGTCGGGCGAGATGGAAAACAATATGATCGGCATGCCGACGGAAGGTTTTGGATTTGCCAACAATGTGAAACCCTTCCTGAAAAGGCCGGAATATGATCGCATCATTTTTAAATTATTGCCGGGCAAAAACCGTATGCAACTGATTGTCAGATACAAAAACTAATGGATATATCGCACTTCATATTTCGATTCAGGTGGCCGATTGTGATCATCTCCTGGGCAATCTCTATTGGATTTGCATTGGCAATTCCAAAGATCAAAATCGATCCAGATGTAAAAGCCCTGATTCCAAATACGATGCTGACAAAGGTGAACACTGACAAGATTGAAAAGATTTTTGGCGGAAGTGATATGATCATGATCCTGATGGACCATGCCGATATTCTTGCTGATTCATCGCTCGACCGGCTACAAAATATTGATGACGGTTTCCGCCGTCTGCCTCAGATTGAGCGCACTATGTCGGTTTTCAGTCTCAAATCGATCAAGGGATCGGAAGGCACAATGCTGGTCACACCGGCACTTTCATATATTCCCCGTACACCGGAAGAGAAGGAGATCATAAGAAAAGAGCTTTCTGATAATGAGTTGGTAATGGGGACAGTCGTTTCAAAAGATTTTAAGCTGGCAGCAATAATAGGAACCATCCAAACCGGTTCAGACAATAAAGTTCTCCTCGATTCAGTAAAAGCCATTGTTTCGAGATACCCCGGTCAGGAAAAGATCTATTACGGAGGCTTTCCGGTTATCAAACAGTCGATTACCGACAATATCGTTAAGGACCTGAAGGTTTTGCTGCCGATGGCCATCCTGCTGATGCTATTCATTCTTGCAATTTCCTTCCGCGACTACAAAGGCGTGGTTCTGCCTTTATCAGTGGTTCTCCTGTCGATGGTAGTTTCGGCGGGACTGATACCGTTGCTGGGATGGAAATTTGCCCTGGTAACAGTTCTCTTACCGGTTATGATGATTGCCATCGGAAATAATTACGGGATTTACCTGGTGAATCGTTACCATGAAATACTGAAGCGCGAACCCGCAATCCAAAATGCAAGGCTGATGACCGAGCTATCGAATGCACTGAGCCGGCCCATATTACTGTGCGCTCTCACTACGATAGCCGGTGTACTGTCCTTGCTCACTCATATCATCGTGCCAGCCAGGGAGGTCGGTGTGCTGGCTGCTGTCGGGATAACTTGGGCTCTTATTTTGAGTCTGACCTACATACCTGCCGCTCTGTCGATCCTTCCACCTTCAAAAGCAAGGTTAAGCAATAACAAGCCGCATATCACTCCTCTCGAGCATTTCCTTTTCAGGTTGGGAGTGGTCATTTCAAGGAAACCGAAAACCATTCTACTGATAACCGGACTGATCACTCTCATCATTGGTATTGGAGTTGTGAGGATAACAGTTGAAGGGAATACGGTGAATTTTTTCAGTGCCAAAGATCCCGTCAGGATAACTTCAAATCTGATTGACAAGCATTTCGGCGGATCTCAGTCGATTTCCATTCAATTTGCCGGAGATATAAAGGATCCGGAAATCCTGAACCGGATGCTTTATTATGAAGAAGCGATAAAAAAAGAGAATGGCGTGGGACAGGTCATGTCGGTTGCCTCGATAATCAGGATAATGAGCAAATCGCTTCTGGACCCGGATGACCCCGGCTACAATGCCATACCGGCTACCCGCGAGGGTGTTGCCCAGTTTCTCGAACTATACGGCATGAGTGGTGATCCGTCGGATTTTGAACAGCTGGTTGATTTCAATTATGAGAATGCGCAGCTCCTGGTCCGGATTAATGATGCATCGAGCAGCAATGTACTCAGCCTGGTAAAATTCATCCGCAAAATCACAGCCGGTGATCAGTCCATTGCCATGATCGGCGGAGTTGGACTGATAGCTGCCGAGCTGACAAACAGTCTGGTTACCGGACAATGGAGATCTACCCTGATTGCGATGGTTGTGGTTTGCTTTCTGGTTGGCCTGATATTCCGCAAGCGATCGGCAGCCCTGATTGTACTGGTACCGCTGGGAATGGCCTGTATCATTCTCTTCGGCATCATGGGTTGGGGAG
>JAPLDV010000344.1 GCA_026391235.1 Bacteroidia bacterium
TATCTGTTTAATAATCGATTGATACTGAACAAACATGGTACAGGCGTCGGTCAATTGCGCGGAAATCAGAAGCCACATTATTTGTCCCATGGCAAAATGAGGCAGGAATTCCCTGAGTGGTGTTTTAAATATTGTCGAAAACATCAAACCTATACTGCCAACCATAATCCCCGTGCTTATAGTAATCCAGAATGGTCCTATCAGTGAACGGCGATACCTTTGTTTTATATCGTACGACCCCAACAATGACCACATATGAAAATATCTGACTATTGCCGTTATTTCGTTTATCATTTTATTGTGAAACTCCAATTACGAAAGCGAAGCGTATTGGAATTGGTAAGTTGAACAATCCCGCGAAGCGGAGGGTATGGTACCCAGCAGCTTGCTGCGAAATGTTTCCAATGCTTGCCTTGGGGTTCATACACGTGATTTTTGGAAATTTTCATTAAGTTTGAAATATTATAAAAAGTTAATGTTTTTCAGATACAAATTTATTCAGCATTGTTTTTACGGCATCTTGTACTTTAACAACAGGCAAATTGTCAAGACACTTGCTTCGACCGTTTCCATCGCAACCTTTTTTGTGGCAGGGAGAGCAATCCATATCCGGCAAGACAACCTGATTTCTCTCTCCTGACGGCGCCCAATCGTGCCAATCGGACGGGCCGTAGATTGTAATTGTCGGAGTGCCGACTGCTGCGGCAATATGCGGTGCCGCGCTATCTACTCCAATATGCAGGCGGCTCATTTGCAAAAGAGCCGCCATTTCCCTTAGTGTAGTTTTACCGGCCAGATTATATATTGGAGAACGGCCTGCCATGGCTAATGCTTCAGCCCGTTGTTTTTCAATTGTCGAACCGGTAATTATCACCGGCATTTTATATTTTTTCCAGATAAAAAGAGCCAGCTGCCGCCACTTATCCATATCCCATTCTTTATAAGGCCACCGAGAGAAAGGATTGATACTGACCCAGCCATGTTTTGTTTCGATTTTTTCTTCGGTTAACAATGCTGACATTTTATCTTTCAATTTTTCTGTAACAAATATTTGCGGAGTGGAAGTTGTTTCTTTGATCCCGAATCCGCGAATAATTTGGAGAGATTGTTCGGCTGCTCCTAATATCCTTTCTTTTGCGAGAGGAGGATCAACAAGGTGAGTGAATGCTCTATTCCGCCCAAATAACCCTGAACAGTAAAGCGCAGCTCTGATTCTTGCTCCGCTGAAGAAAGAAATAAAAGCTCCACGATCATCAGCGCGCAAATCAAAGAGCAAATCAAATTTTTCCCGGCGCAGATTTTTTAATAACCGCAGTCCACTGGATACACTTTGCTGGTCAACTTGAAATATCTTATCGATATGAGGATCGTCCGAAAGCAAATCTCTATTGGGATTTCTCACGAGCACCGAAAGGCCGGCTTGCGGAAATGTGGTTTTTAGAGCCCAAAACGCAGGAATTGCCCAGACGACATCTCCGATATCGCCTAATTGAATAACTAATATTTTCCTGATGTGAATATTTATTTTAT
>JAPLDV010000374.1 GCA_026391235.1 Bacteroidia bacterium
CCAGAAACATCCAACGATTTTGATTTAAAGCATATAATACGCGAAAATGCTCAAACTTCTGTTAGCATTGGCTCATCAAACCAGGTTGTCTGTGAGAATCCAGAGTATTCCGATATGCTTACACTACCTCATGAATTGAAGGGTTATTTCGACTACGACCAGGCTTTGGTGTGTGCAAAAGCTCAGAATAAACCTGTTTTTATTGACTTTACCGGACACGGTTGTGTTAATTGCCGGGAAATGGAACAAAGTGTTTGGGTTGACCCGCGTGTTTTGCAAAGATTGAAAGAAAAATATGTTGTTGTTGCGTTATACGTTGATGATAAGGTCATTAAGCTTCCTGAGTCCGAATGGGTGAGATCTACCTATGACGGTAAAGTAAAAAAGACCCTGGGGAAAAAGTACCAGGATTTCCAGATCACCCGGTTTGGGCAAAACACTCAGCCACAGTACGCTCTGCTCGATACGGATGGAAAATTACTGATCCCCACCCGATCCTATGACCTCAATGTGGATTCTTTTATTGAATTTCTGGATAAAGGACTCAAAGAATTCAACAGCAGGCACAAATAGAGACGTTTATAAGCGTCTCTACGGCCTAACAGTCTTCCTCACAGCACCTTCCTGGTAAAATTTCGAATATTTTGATGAAGGAGAAGAAATAAGAGCTCCAGCACCATAAACCGGCCATTTATGATCAACCATTCTGATCGTTTCCTCGTCCATAAGGGTTGGGTTTGGCCATTGGCGTGAAAACCCGTCAAGTTCAGGTGTTTTAACAGTAGCATCAATGAACATCATGCCGGCAGTTCTTCCTTTGGCTGCGGGAAAAATCCGGATATCCGAAAGCACTTCCACATTGCTTCCGGTAAGCCAAACAATTTCATGAGGGTCTGCCAGATCCACCCAGTCATCGAAAACAATCCAAAACCTGATATCATTAAACGAATCGGACAGCCTGATCTCATCAGCAATTTCATTCACAGCTCCGGAATAGGTTTTACACAAAGAGATTAATCCGATTGATACACCCTCCTTAATCCAGTTCAGATTCATGTCCATTATTTGTGGGTGCTGCGAACGGAAGGCGATAGCCATTTGCTTATCAATAGTTTTAGATATCTGGTCGTCATAGAATAGTTCCGGTCCGGTAGCATCGAAACCCAATTTCCCACCGAATGCTGGTTCTCTCGATGAGTGATCCAGAATATCCAATGGCCCTGAAGCCTTTTCTATATGCCTTGCAGGATCAACCCGGCGCGAAATATATCTTGCCAGATTGAGGTAATCCTGTAACTCCGAACCATCTCCGGTAATCACGGCGAACTTGGTAAACATCATCTGGCCGGCACCCCACAAAGTATGCAACACTTTACGACCTTGTCCGGGAAAGGATGGACAAATTTTGGCCAGAACAAGGTTATGAGCGACCCCTTCAACAGGTAAATGGAATTCTGTCAATTCGGGAATCAGCGCCAGTTTGATCATTGGTTGAAATAGCCGCTCGGTAACCCATGCCAGCCAGGCATCCTCCTGGGGAGGAATTCCGACAATTGTCGCAGGATATATCGCTTTTCGCCGATGGGTTATTGCAGTCAGGTGAAAAACAGGAAACTGATCTTCAAGTGAATAAAAACCGGTATGATCACCAAATGGTCCTTCCGCTTTTAATGGCTCTTCCGGATCCACATAACCCTCCAAAATAAAATCACAATCCTCGGGTACCCACAATTCCTGGGTTACACATTTGACCATCGTTACCGGCTTATTCCGGATAAAGCCAGCCAGAAGATACTCATCAATCCCATCAGGCAAAGGGGCCGTTGCACAATAGGTATAAACCGGATCGCCACCAAGAGCTACCGCTACTGGCATTTTTGTACCCATTTTCTGATATTCGCGATAATGGCGGGCTCCGGTTTTGTGCATGTGCCAATGCATCCCGGTCGAGCCAGGTCCGAAAACCTGCATGCGGTACATCCCTAGATTCGAAGATCCGGTTACGGGATCAACAGTATGAACCAGCGGTAAGGTAATAAATGGTCCGCCATCAAAAGGCCAGCAAGTTAAAACAGGTAATTTACAGAGATCTGGTGCCAGATTGATTATCTCCTGGGAGGCTCCCCTTCCTCTTCTGCGCTTTGGCATCCACCGGGCAGCTTTCCCTATGAGAGGAATCTTCCTGATTTTTCCGGCAAAACCAGAGTCACCGTCAGTAAGAATGCTGATCATCTTATGGATCTCACCTGCCAGCTCATCTGGTGACCGGCCTCCGAATGCAATCCTGATTCGATTTTGGGATCCCAGCGAATTTATCAAAACCGGGTATTCAGTTCCGGTCTTTTCAAAAAGAAGAGCTTTGCCACCTTTAGCCAGCTTTGAAAAACGATCTGCTATTTCAGTTATTTCAAGATGGGGAGAGACTTCCTTTCCTATCCTGATAATTTCACCTGCTTTTTCTAATTTCTTGATATATGTCGAAAGATTCATTTGATCCGTTCTCTATTTTTTTACAAGATAAAAAAACCCGGGTAATGTTTACCCGGGTTTATATTTTGCAGGTGCAGATACAATCTATTCTTTACCTTGTTTCAAATCTTCGCCAACCTCATCCTTAGCAGGTTGTTCAATAATTTCCTCTGCTTTTGCTTTAGTGACTGTTTTTTCAGCCAATTCAACCTTTTTCTTCGCTGTTTTAGCGGCTGGCTTCTTTTCAACGGTTGCCGTTGTGTCATCAGCAGCCGTTTTGGAAGGCTTTCTTGAACGACGAGTTGCTTTAGCCTTGACATCGGCTTTAGAGGATAGCATATTCACATTAAAGTCGACCAGCTCGATAATGCACATTTCAGCACTATCTCCAAGGCGGGTTCCGGTTTTCAGAATACGGGTATAGCCGCCTGGTCTGTCGCCGATTTTTTGTACCACATCACGGAAAAGTTCTGTAACAGCTTCTTTATCACTTAAATATGCAAAAACAGTTCTACGTGAATGGGTAGTGTCTTCTTTAGCTTTTGTTATCAGAGGTTCGACATATTTCCTTAGAGCTTTTGCCTTGGCCACTGTGGTACTAATCCGCTTATGCTTGATCAGGGAACTAGCCATATTGCCAAGCATTCCTTCTCGATGAGCACTCTTTCTTCCTAAATTATTTTGTTTATCTCCGTGTCTCATTGTACTATTCCTTATCTAACTTGTATTTAACTACATCCATTCCAAAGTTCAAATTCATTATTTTCAGTAAGTCTTCCAGTTCAGTGAGGGATTTTTTACCAAAATTTCTGAATTTCAACAAGTCATTCTTATTGTAGGCAACCAGATCACCAAGAGTTTCAACGTCGGCAGCTTTCAAACAATTCAATGCCCGAACCGAAAGATCCAAATCGGTTAACTTGGTCTTAAGTTGCTGTCTCATATGCAATACTTCCTCATCAAACTCCTCGCTGTCCATTTTCTCATCAGATTCCAAAGTAATCTTGTCATCCGAAAACAACATGAAATGGTGGATAAGAATTTTTGCAGCTTCCTTTAGCGCGTCTTTCGGGTTAATGGAGCCATCGGTTTTGATTTCAATTATCAGCTTTTCATAGTCAGTTTTTTGTTCGACCCTGAAATTTTCGACCATATACTTAACGTTCCTGATTGGAGTAAAAACTGAATCAAGAGCAATTATACCAATCTCAGCATCTTCTGATTTATTTTCATCAGATGGCACGTAGCCGCGACCTTTGCATATTGTGATCGTCATTTGCAGTTTTACTGCCGGATCCATCCGACAAATCACTAAATCAGGGTTCAGGATTTTAAAACCGCTTAGGAAGTTGTTCAAATCTGCTGACCTAAACTTCTCCTGGCCGGTCACAGTGATAGTAACACGCTCGTCTTCAACTCCTTCGATTTGTTGTTTAAACCGAACTTGTTTCAGATTCAGAATAATTTCGGACACGTCCTCCAATACTCCTTTAATGGTTGAGAATTCGTGGTCCACTCCTTCGATTTTCACGGTAGTGATCGCGAATCCCTCGAGCGAGCTGAGCAGAATACGGCGAAGGGCATTACCTATTGTAATCCCATAGCCCGGTTCAAGTGGCCGGAATTCGAACTTTCCATAACTGGGGTCCGATTCAAGCAGGATAACCTTATCAGGTTTCTGAAATGATAGAATGGCCATTGATCAGGATTTTACGTTTACTTGGAATATAATTCAACGATAAGCTGTTCCTTGATGTTCTCCGGAATTTCAGTCCTTTCAGGAATGCTCAGAAATTTACCGGACATCATAGAGTGATCCCATTCCAGCCAGGAATACCTGGATCTGGAGGCGGTGGCAAGAGAATTCAATATTACTTCAAGTGATTTCGATTTTTCACGAACTCCTATGACTTCACCGGGTTTAACGAGGTAAGATGCAATATCGACCACCTTACCATTAACCACGATATGTCGGTGGTTAACCAGCTGCCTGGCAGCTGCACGTGTTTGGGAAATTCCAAGTCGGAATACAACGTTATCCAGGCGTGTCTCGAGAAGTTGCAATAACACTTCACCGGTAATACCTTTTGTCCTTTGGGCTTTATGAAACAGATTGGCAAACTGTTTCTCGAGTACCCCATAGGTATACTTAGCTTTCTGTTTTTCTTTCAGTTGAGTACCATATTCTGAAAGCTTTCTTCTTCTTCTTGAAGGACCATGAAATCCCGGTGGATAATTCCTTTTATCAAAATTCTTATCCGGTCCGTAAATCGGTTCCCCAAATTTTCTTGCGATTCTGGTCTTTGGTCCAGTATACTTAGCCATCTAACTCTGATTTATCGTTTGTTAATTCGAATTTCTTAGACTCTCCTGCGTTTGGGAGGACGGCAGCCGTTATGCGGCAGCGGCGTTACGTCAACGATCTCGATAACTTCGATACCGCTGTTATGAATAGTACGGATAGCAGATTCCCTGCCATTGCCAGGTCCTTTTACGAAAACTTTTACTTTCCGAAGGCCCAGGTCGTATGCTACTTTTGAAGCATCCTGAGCTGCAATCTGAGCTGCATACGGGGTATTTTTCTTCGACCCCCGGAAACCGTTTTTTCCGCTTGAAGACCAAGAAATTACCTGTCCGGAATTGTTGGTCAGGGAAACAATAATGTTGTTAAATGAAGAATGGATGTGTGCCTGCCCGAGTGCTTCAACCTGCACAACCCGCTTCTTCGCTGCTTTAACTTTCTTCTTTGCCATAGTCTGACGGTTATTTAGTCGCTTTCTTTTTGTTTGCCAGTCCTGAACTTTTCGATCTTTATCAACACCAGCTTCGTCCAGAATCTTACGGGATGTGCTTCTGCCAATTCCATAGATATAAGTGAGTGCGATTTCGCCCCTCTTGTTGTTTGGTATATCAACACCAACGATACGTGCCATAAAAGATATTCCTTTTGAGTTGTTTCAAAATACCAGTTATCCCTGACGTTGCTTGAACTTGGGATTTTTCTTGTTAATTACATATAATCGTCCTTTCCGACGTACAATTTTGCACTCGGCGGAACGCTTCTTAACGGATGCTCTTACCTTCATGATCGCTAAATATTATCAGTTTTTGTATCGGTACGCAATTCGTCCTTTTGTCAAATCGTATGGTGACATTTCGACTCTCACCTTGTCTCCCGGCAATATTTTAATATAATGCATACGCATCTTCCCGGAGATGTGGGCGGTAATAACGTGCCCATTCTCCAATTCTACGCGGAACATAGCATTGGACAGAGCTTCGACAATTGTTCCATCCTGTTCTATAGAAGGCTGCTTTGGCATATATTAAACTTTAGAAACTGCTTCTTCAATTATATTAAAATCAGACAATACATCTGCTATTTGATCCATGACCACCACGGAATGTTCAAAATGTGCTGACGGCTTTCGATCACCAGTCCGCATAGTCCATCCGTCCTGATCTTGATGAATGTGCCTTTTGCCCATATTAATCATCGGTTCTATCGCAATGGTCAGCCCTTTTTGCAGAACCTCTCCGGTTCCGGACTTCCCATAATTAGGAACTTCAGGTGGTTCGTGAAGAAGCCGTCCAACACCGTGTCCGACCATTTCTCTTACAACCGAGAACCCATTAATCTCTGCGTGCCTTTGAATGGCATGACCGATGTCGCCGATTCGTTTTCCTGTGATTGCCTGAGAAATTCCCAATTTCAAACATTCTTTGGTAACCCTGAGCAGTTTTAATACTTCTGGTTTAACAACACCTATTGTGAAGGTAAAAGCAGAATCACCATTGAAGCCATTCATCAAGACTCCGCAATCTACCGACACGATATCGCCATCTTTAAGAAGTCTCCGTGACGGAATTCCATGAACTACTTCATCATTGACCGAGACACAAAGCGTAGCAGGGTAGCCCTGATAACCTTTAAATCCCGGCACTCCACCATGATTACGG
>JAPLDV010000848.1 GCA_026391235.1 Bacteroidia bacterium
CAATTAACGAAAATATTGTCCGTAAGGGTCGGAATCAAAGGAATAAAATTGTAGTCCGTAAAATTCGTGGTATTTTCACGTAATATTCTGACAGTCTGGCCAAAAAACCGGTAATCAGCCTCAATCCAATCGGGACGTCCCGGCTTAAAAATATTTAATTCCGTACCATAACCATTAAAGAAAGAGGTTGCATACTCTCTCCGAATGGGTTCAAAAGCCAATTCAGCTACACGATAGATGGCAAAATCAGGTTTAATCAATTTATTCAGGTTTAGCATCGGAGGATAATACAAAGCATTATGTACCCTGCCTGAAACGATACCTGGCATATCCTTAGGAACCGACATTCCTTCGCTATACATAATCACTCCTTTACGAACGCTATCGGCAGCATGCTGCAACTCAAGAGAGGAACTGCCCCTGGTGTCGAGAACCACACCATCTGCTCCAACTTCTTTGATCAGATCGGCCATGCCGCTATAATGACCTTCCGAACGGGTATCCTCATCCCAGGGATTGTAGCAGATGAAGAACCTGGCACCATTATTCCTGCACATTTCAGCGGTTTGGTTCAAGGCTTTAATACCGCCCGGCAGATCCCGGAAAAGGTCCCATTGATTTCGCTTATCCAGCCCCAGTGAAGGCCAGGTTGGCCAGATCCCGATAAAATCATCTCCTCCGTACCATTTTTTACCACGATCCAGAAAGGCCTCAAGGTTGTTTTGCAACTCCTTGCTTTCGTAGTACTGATGATCCCATGCATAAATCAGATGAGACACATAAGTATGCCGGATCCATTTCAAATCATCCCGATTGTAGAGGGTGTTGTCAAAATTTTCAAGGTCATAGAGGAGCCTCTTCTGAAACATGAGCCTGAGTCCTTCCTGCCAGGCGCCGGTGTATGAATCTGCATAAAGGGCATAAGTAACAGATCCTCCCGGAAACAGGTTGTTTTCAAATCTTTTAATCTGAGCCTTTTCCGAAGATTTCCTTCTCGATAAAGCCGCAATCTGAATGCCGGCAAGAGTTGACTCTGAGAATCCAAGGTTCCAGGCATTATCGGGGACAATTACATTAACAGGTGTCAGGCCCGGGCGCGCCAGATAGGTTCTCGATAGTCCATGTCGTCCGAACCCGGTTATATAAACTTTATCCTGAGCTTCCCCGAACGGAACGATGTTCCATACCTCGAGGGTGTCATTTTTGGTCAGGTTTCTGATTTTGACATTCCCTTTCCATCCAGGGTTGAAGCCCGGTTCATTCCTGAAAATAACTTCGAGCCGGGTATCAAGCCTGGCAACAGTGGAATCGCCGGCTGAAACAAGATCCATCTGCCGCGTATCAATCAACTGTTCTCCCAAACGGAAACTGATCAATGGAAGGTTTGACTCATAAACTTTACCGGAATTATCCTGAAAGCTACTGACCACTAATCCATTAGTCGTTTTAAAATTTATAAATTTCAATTCCTGCGATGTCAATGGCATTATACATAATAAAGCCAGACTAGTGATCACCAGTTTTTTATGCATAACCAAAAACAATTAAGAAGTTAATTAGCTCTATATCAAACTTTTGGAAAAGATGGAATATCTCTTATATATCTGTCCGCCAATGTGTTCATATTCACCACGCATGGCATAATTTGTTTCCATCACCAGATGTCCGTCGATTTCCTTTTTGCCTTCCTGCCTTCCCGATTCAAGGATTTTAAGAGCCATCATTACATCGAGTCCCCGACCCCGGTATTGTTCATCGATCGCACCTAGCAGGGCGACTATCCTGTGTGACTTTTTACCTGAATGGAGAATTGAGAAAATTCCAAAGGGAATTAAGTATCCTTTACTTTTTTGAATTCCCTTGCTGATGTCAGGCATGGCAACGGTATAAGCTATCACCTCACCATTCTGATTTTCAATTACTTTCACGAACTTCGGATTAAGCAGCCAGATAAAACGGTTAGCGAAATCATCCATTTCTTTCTCCTCGTAGGGCATGGAACCGTAGATTTCCTGGAATGCACGATTGGTCAGATGAAGAACCGGCCGGATATATTTGCGGAGCTTCCACCGTGATTTAAATTCAATCATCCTGAATTCCGAATTCAATTTTTCAATCCGGGGAAATATTCGCTCATAAATTGTTGGCAGTGATTCGGAGATTTCTATTTTGTAACTCACCAGGTTAATCTCTGGCACAAAACCTTCATTTTTAACCAGATCGACCTGATATTTGTAATTACAATTAGCCGCCAGGACGGTTGGTTCATCAAATCCATCAACCAGGTATCCCTGAGGTTCCTTATCCGAGAAGCCGAGCGGACCTACGATTTTTTCTGCACCCAATGACCTGGCCCAACTTTCCACTTTTGAGATAAGGGCATGGGCTACCTCCTGGTCGTTATAAGTTTCGAGATAGCTAAAACGGGCATTATTCTCGTTTTTAACCTGGTTATATCGGCGATTGATCAATCCCATAATCCTACCTACCACTTCTTCATTGCGGTAAGCTAGCAAACGGATATGGGAGCAATAACTAAAAGACTTGTTCTTGAGTGGGTTGAAGAAACCCTGCTCATCCATATAAATTGGTGGGATCCAATT
>JAPLDV010000639.1 GCA_026391235.1 Bacteroidia bacterium
AACCGTTGATCGAAGCATCCCAGATGGATTGGCCCCGTTCGAGATGCCTGAAAATACTCTCGATGACCACAATGGCATTGTCCACCAGCATGCCGACTCCCAGTGCAAGTCCGCCAAGCGTCATTAAATTCAATGTCAATCCATTGAAATACATCAAATTGAAAGTGGCTATTATGGAGATCGGAATGGCAACACTTGCGATCAGTGTTGAGCCCAGCCTGCGGAAGAAAACAAACATGATAAATACCGCCAGGCCCATCCCAATCAATGCATTGGTTTCCACTTCGCCGATTGCGGTTGAAATAAAGGTTCCCTGGTCCTGGATGATCTCAAAAGAATATCCGGGAAGCGATTTCTGAAGTATCAGGAACTCTTCCTTAAGTTGTTCTACTGCCTTTACCGTATTAAAGCTGGGCTCCTTATAAATAGCCAGCCCGATGGCCCGCTGGCCGTTGATCCTGACAATATTATTGGGCTCCTTGTTCTTGAATTCAACTTTGGCCACATCCTTCATGAAAACGGGGACCCTCGTTGTTGCTGCAGTTCCAGTAGCAGATGAAGTACCGGTAGCCGTTGAGGTTGCAGTCTTGAAACCAACGATCAATTGCGAAATATCATTGAGATTCTCAAATACACTGACACCCTTGATGACATACTGTGTGCCCATCTCAATGATCGATCCCCCGGAAACATTCCTATTGTAATTTGTGATCTGGGATGTAATCTCGCTGGTTGTAATGCCGTAAGCATTAAGCAGATAGGCATTGGTGCTGATCAGGACCTCTTTTTGTTCCTGTCCTTCCATCTGCACATCCGCTACCCCCTCGAGCCTGACCAGTTCATTCCTCAGATAATTTTCACCAATCTGCCGCAATTCATCCATGTCCACCATGGATTCATGGCGCATGGCCACAAGCATGACCGGTGATTGGTTAGGATCATGCTGGGTAATTGTAAGCGACTCGATATCACTGTTCTGTGAATAGGTTCCGAGGGCTTTCTGCAGCTCAAGGAAAGCATCGTCCATATCCTTGTTCCAGGCATATTCAATAGTGATCTGTGCCGTGCCGACACGGGTAACGGAGCTGACTCCGGTTACCTGGCTTTGCCTGATGCAAACTGATTCCATCGGGTCCACGAAAAGCTTCTCAACCTCTTCAGGCGGACGCTCACCCGCCTTGATCTCAACATAGATCCTCGGATTGTTCAGCTTCGGAAACAGATCCGTACCCAATTTACCAAAGGAAATGTATCCCAGCAGAACGACGGCCAGGATAAACATGGTAACTGTGACCGGGTATCTGACTGCAAACTCGGTTATCTTTCTCATGATAATTTGGATAAGCCCGACTAACGGACGATTTTAACTTTTGAACGGTTGGCGAGGGTTTCAAATCCTTCGATTACTACCCGGTCATTCATCTGCAAACCTTTAATAATCTCAACTGAATCGGGATTTTCCAAACCAATGGTTATTACCCTTTCCATCGCGGTATTCTGATCGATCGTGAAAACAGTTCTGCCGCGTTGGCGTGAAACGATAATACTTTTTGGAATTACTATGGTGCTGTCCTTTTTCTGGGTAATAATTTCCGCCTTGATATAACTTCCCGGCCGCAATTTCAGGTCCTCATTCATAATAGTCAGCGAACCCTTGAAGTTTCGGGTATCCGGACTGATGGCAGGTGAAAGCTGGCTGATCATACCAAATAATGTATCATCGGGCAAGGCATAATTAAGTACCCTTACCTTTTGGTTTACAGATATATGAATCAGATCCTTCTCCGGCAGTTGGAATTCCATGTACAATTTCCTGTAATCCATTATCTTGACCAGGGATTGACCGGTTGTCAGTTTATTCCCGGAGGTATAAAACGGAAGATCGACGATCACACCGTCGAATGGAGCCTTTACCAACATTTTAGCCATCTGCAATTCGGCAGCAGTATAAGTATACCTGGCATTTATAAGCGTCTGTTCAGATGTTTTAAGTTCACGAAGAGTGGCACCCCCTTTATCATAGAGAGATTTTTGTTTTTCAAACTCATTCTCGGATACATCAAGGTTCAGCTTTTTTGAATCGATCTGAATTCCATTAACGTATTCTGCATCTTCAAACTTAACAATCAGGTCGCCGGTGTTAACCCTGTCGCCCAGCGACCATGGCCGTCCGTTGCGCGGATTGTTCTGCAACACATACTTCCCCGACATCTCAGATTTTAACTCGACCTCACGGGTGGGATAAACAGTTCCGTTGGTCTCAATAAATTCCTCTATTGAAGAAGGCCGGATGTCAAGCACCGACACTGGTACTGCGACTTCAGTTTCAGCATCCGTTTGCTGGTTCTTGCAACCGTTGATCGCGAGTATGGCAAATCCGGAGAACAAGAAGATAATCAGGGAGTTTCGATTAGATTTCATATCAGTTTAGTTTTTTTTGTATTCTGTTGGTACAATGGATGTTTTGGTTTCCCAATCATATAAAGTTTGTATTTTTATATTAAGAATCTCGAGTTTGTAATTGATCTGCGCATTAATCAGATCAAGCTTCTTGGAAGAAAGCTGATTCTGGAACAGATTGAGATCCATCCCGGTTAAATCTCCGTTCACATATCGCTCCTTATTGATATCGTAGGTAAGTTGTGCATTACGCACGTTTTGCCCGGCAATGATAATCTGATTTAACAGGTTCTGCAGGTTCCGGAAGGTTTGCCTGACGGTTTGTATTATCGTATTTCGTTGATCCTCGTAATTAACCTTCTGAGTTTCTATACTTGTTTGGGATGCTTTGATCCTGGCTTTACGTTCGCCCCAGTCGAAGATAGGAATTTGCAAACCAAAAGTTACCTGTTCATTATCCGTGGGAGTTTGAAAAATATTCTGGAAGTTTGAATTATCCCCGACCAAACCAACCGACAAGGAAAGGTTTCCCGCAAATTCATTGAAGGCCATGGTCTGGGTCAGGCTGGATTTGGCATTTTCTATGCTGATTTGACGCTGTCTCAGTTCCATCCTGTTGGCAAGGGCGTACTTTATCGCTTCTTCCAGATTTACCGGTACAGAATCAACAACCGGATCCGCCAACACATTCACTTCGTTATATATATCCATTCCGATCAGCATCTTGAAATTATCCTTGGCATTGTCCAAAGAAACCTTGGCATTTTCCCATGATGATTTACTGGAGGCCAGGTTTAATTCAGCCTGGTACAATTCCTCGAGCCTTGACAGGCCTCCTTCAACCTTGTTCTTAATAATGTCAAAATTTTGTTTCTGATTATTATATTCTTCCAGCGAGATCTGCAGTCTCATCTGCGCGTTGTAAACTGCATAGAACTGTTGAGTAACTGATCGTTCCAACGATAGCATCTGAATATTATAATTGAGCTGGGCATTTTCAAATGACAGTTGCAAAGTATTTAACTCCAGCTTCATCCTGTTATAAGTAAACAGAGGTTGGTCAAACTGCAATCTGACATTATCATTGAATTTCCTATTAATGGCATCGATCTTTGATATCCGGACTATTTTGGGATGCGATCAGCAACGCATCCTGCAACTTAACCAATTGCTGAGCCCACAAGGGACCTGATGATACCAGGCCAAATAAAAGGGTTAATAACACTACTTTCTTATTCATAATATATTAGGTTGTTTCATACTTAATACTGCCTACTGCCCACTGCCCACTGCCCACTGCCCACTGCCCACTGCCCACTGCCCACTGCCCACTGCCCACTGCCTACTGCCTACTGCCCACTGCCTACTGTTGTTTCACCCATTTTACGGCATCTGCCACAACAAAACGTCCGGTATTTTTATTGTTCATGGTGACTTTTGCAGTATCGGCGGCAAAATAAAAAGAGCCTAGTTTGTTCCATCCGGTTTCGGCGGTTTTAAGGGGAACTGTTATATCCTCCTTACCTTCCGAATGAAAAACGGTAAAATGGTATTCATCAGAAATCTCAGGCATTCCCCCTTGACCACCGCCCGGTCCACCGCCCGGTCCACCGCCCTGAGAGCGCTGACCGCCTACGCCGCCGCCGCCTCACATTCTCATTCCCATACGGGCAATATTCGGATTAACGAAGGTGTACACTTCATAAAATCCAGGCTTTTGTATCAAGGTTCGCCATTCAACAGAAACATCTCCTTCTCCGGATTTAATATATACGGCAGATCTCACAAAATCGCCGTAGAATGCTGATTGAATGGTCGGGGTCCAGAATGTCGGGGTCCTCCAGCCACGCATGCTTTCATAAGGTATATCAGGATTAGTCTTGCTAATCTTTAACCACTTAACCATTCGGCTAACTGTTGCGGCGCCTTTTGTTGAAAAACCGATATCCTCATTATCCACGACAATCTCACCGGGTTCGCTCATGGATAGAATCAACGGTATAGACTTCTGGCCTTCAATAGGTTCAAAGCCCTTAATCTGTTCAAGCTTTGGAAACGGATAGCTGATATTGTTCGGCAGATTGGTGGATATCATGGTATTGACCGACATAGCCCGGGGTTGGTCATCCAATATATATCCCACCTGCAGTGCCTGTCCGGCCGGAACAACCAGGAATTTGTCGGTAGCAGCATTTCTGCCTGCCAGTGCAAAACTGGCTCCGCCTCTCATTCCGGGGCCTCCTCCCATACCCCGGCCTCCACCCATACCGCCACGGCCTCCGGCACGGAGGGATATCTGTAAAAGACCGCTCTCGCTGGATGGATTTGAAACATCAAACAGCAATTGGTAGCGGGTACGGTCATCCTGCTGAACCTCAACAACACGAACATGTCCAATGAGATAACCCGGCAACTGATCATTCATATACCATTTGGCAGCAAGGGAATCCACATCAAATCCGAATTTATTTTTAAAATCATTGGAAAATTGTTCAAAATCGATTGTCTGATAGCGGTTTTTCGAAATCTCATCGAGGATGAAGGGCATAAAATCTACCGAACCGGCTATTGCTTCAAGATAAGTAAAGAAATATTTCCCTTTTGCATCGATAACCTGCCGCAGGGCAAGATTATCCATATCGGTACTCAGAAGCTTGATGAAGGATTTCTTTTTCAACTCCATGTTTGCCTGTTCGGCAGCGCTTAATCCGCTGGTCGCCATTCCACCCATCTGGTTTTCACCGGTATTAGTCAGATAAGCTTCCAGGGCCGCATTGAGTATATGATACTGATCGGATCCGAGGTGATTAACAAAGGTGAAAAAATTAGGGAAAAGTGAGAATTTCTTATCTGTATCAACGACAACTGGCACACCGCCCATATTAAAATTCATTCGATTGTCGGAGGCGCCCGGCATGAAATTATCGGAAATGAAATTCCGGAAAACACGCAGCTGAATCTCTTTTTCAGATAGCGACTCCTCATTTTGTTTAGCTCTCTTAATTGCCTGCTTGAGTTCTTGTCCGAATCCTGCCCGGGATAACATGCTTCCCATTTCAGGCAGGAGAATCATTTCGGGCTGGAGAAAGTCACGATGTTTTGCCCATAATCTTGAATAAGCATAAAACTGAACAGGGACTTCAATCAGGCGCAGCCGCGGATATGCGTATTTTAATCCCAATCTGCGCTCGAGATCCTGTTTCATATCGCCCACGAATTTGGGCAGGGTATCAGAGATCGAATCGAGTGCAGCACTGAAAAAATCATGTTTTTGAATCACATTCAACTCAAAATCAACTCCCCCGGCACTTAACGTCATCGGTTTATAGGGGCCGATGATAAGGGTCATTCCTGGTACCGGGTTTTCCGGTTTGAACATCCAGCTATTTCCCGAATTTTCAATTTTTCCCTGCATGATCGGCTGAAGTCCGTTTTTGGTTTCAACTGTGGCTGTAAACTTTGTGAAGTTCCAGGTTGGCAGAATGGAAATAGTAGATCCATGAAGGACACCCGGCCGGGGATACCAGGCACATTCAGGCGTGAGCAATACATAGTCCGGTTCAAGTATCGCAAAACGTTTACGAATTGAAATCACAAAATCCGGCCCCCATTTTTCGGCAGCCTGTTCATCTTTAATATCCAGGTTGCAAACACGCTCATCAATACGTCCCTTATAAACAAACTCAGCCTGGATGCTCTGCCCGGGGGCGAGTGCACCGGGCAGGTTTACAAATAGCAGATGATCCTTCCTTTCAAAACCTGTTTTCGCGCCGCTGATTATCAATTCTTCAAGAGTCAATCCGGGATTCAGTGAGAAAACTGTTTTGGAAATATTCTCATGGGTTTGATTGCTCAATGTCATTTTTGCACTTACACTGATCGTTCGCCCATGGTGCTTAATGATCAGGTCGCAGGCGCCGAGTGTTAATGCAGGTGTCTTATAATTTTTATCATCCAGAGCGATCATCGCCTTTCTGAACCGAATATCCTGGGCTGTGCTGCCCGAATAAGCTATAATTCCGATGACACCAGCAACCGCAAGAATGATCGTCAGCACCAAGGATGCAGTAGTATGAAGTTTTGATTGAGGCAATCTTTTCATCAGCAGGATACTTCCCGTAATGAAGGAAAGGCCCAGCAGAAAGTATATTCCCCTCTGTATCAGCAATTTCCATTCAAAGCCAAAACCGATCATATCCGAATGAACCAAGGGCAAACGGAAACCCATAAAATCAAAGATAAAGTCAAACTTATCCTTTCCAAAAAACATCACCATTCCGGTATATCCAAGAAGGATTACCAATGCAATGGCCTGATTTTTAAAAACAGACATCACCATAAAGGAGAGCCCCAGGATGAATACCAGTGAAGGCAGACTGATTATCAGAGGATAATAGAGGTAGGCCATCCAGTTGACCGAAAGGTCACCCATCACCAGGTTAATAATAAGTGCGAGGATGAGTACCAAAATATTCAATACCATGAACACGGTTAGAATTCCGACGGTTTTCCCCCAAACGTATGCCCAGTTGGTCATCGAACGGGTAAAAATAACTTCTGATGTATCCAGCTTTTTATCTCTTTTCAGAAAATCCAGTGCAAGAAACATGGCAATAAAAGCCTGTGCCAAACTAAGTATGAGTATATTGAAATAGGGAATATTGGCCGGGATACTCTTAACCGCCCAGTTGCCGCCATTATCGCCGAGGATTTCGAGGTTCATTACGAAAAGGACCAGCAGGATCAAAATAGTAAATATTCTGAAGAACCAGCTTCTGAAAAGGATCAGCATTTCAAACCAGGCAATCGTTCCGATAGTTCTGATAGTTTTCATAATCAATACTTTAATTGCGGTTCATTTAATACCAGTTCCATAAAATACACATAAGCATGTTCCAGGTTAGGTTCAATCGGAACTGATGGATAATTTCCTGTATGCTCAGCAACTACCTGAAGGTCCCAACCGTTGATGGAGGGAATTGTGGAAATCACATTATAGTTTTCTTTAACATATTCAAACTCCCGGTTTGAAACAGACATCTGGAAAACATGCCCGCGTGCCTGGGTTACCAGGTCATCAGGCGGGCCATTAAAAACCAGTTTGCCCTTTTCGAGCAAAGCCATGCTGCGGCAGGTACTTGAGATATCTCCGACGATATGGGTTGAAAGAATAATGATCATCTCTTTTTCGGTCATTTTTGAAAGGAGATTCCGGAACCTGATACGTTCATCCGGATCCAGGCCGGTTGTCGGCTCGTCCACGATTACGATTTTCGGATCTCCGATCAAAGCCTGGGCAATTCCAAGCCGGCGTTTCATTCCACCGGAAAGTTTTCCGGCGCTACGGTCGCGTGCTTCAAAAAGGCCTACCTGCTCAAGCATCCGTTCAACCTCCTTGTTCCTGATGGAACGATTTTTTAAACCTGCCAGCCGCGCAGAATAATCGAGGAATTCCCAGGTGCGGTATTTAGCAAAGAACCGAAAATCCTGAGGCAAATACCCCAGGAGTGTCCTGACCTGCTTACGGTTTTTCTGCAAATCCATGCCATTAACCAGCACCTTACCGGAGCTTGGCTTCATAAGGGTAACAAGTATCCGCATCAGCGTTGATTTACCGGCTCCGTTAGGTCCTAATAATCCGAACATTCCATCGTCGATCACGAGGTTAATGTCGGAAAGGGCCTTGGTGCCTCCCTTGTAAATCTTGTTCAGGTTTTCAATTCTGATTTCCACGGTTGAGTTTAAGATTTAGTTTTTGGATAAAGATATGCGGTTTAGGTTTAAATCCTAAGGTTGTTAAAAGATGTTAAATGAAAAGGGCTGACAGCTTAAGGAAAAGCTGTCAGCCCTAAAAGAAAGGTAATCATCGGTTACTCCACCACCTCTTTTTTCTCCAGATTGCGGCCCATATAAAAACCGGCCACCAGGCCAGTGCCCCCGCAGATAAAAATAATGCCAATCACAAGCAACGGATAGACGTCCCGGTCGATCAGGCCATTAAATAACACAGAGATCACAAATCCGATGCCTATTCCAATAATCAGCATACCGGATTTAAGGGAAAATTTCCATCCCGATCCATTGCTCCTTCCCTTTGGGGATCTTGGTACGCGGATCGATGAAAACAGTGCAGGATCGACACCCTTTTCAATCATTGCCATTCTTTCACGGTTTCTGGCTGTGATAAACAAATAGAAAATTCCGAAAATACAGGCGGTCAATGACACCAAAATAACTGC
>JAPLDV010000297.1 GCA_026391235.1 Bacteroidia bacterium
GGTGCGGGAGATCCGGTATGGCGGCAACCTGGTGGGGTCGCCTTACCAGACCACGGTGAGCAATAGCAACGGCAGTTACAATGACATCGTGACGTATTCCCTGCCCAATAACGCCACCCCCGGGGTCTACACCGTCGTCACCCGGTTGATGAGCAACTACGGCACCTCGCAGCGGGACGCCTCTTTTACCGTGCAGTAAAGCCTCGAACTCGACCGGAGCCTGGGGGATTTCGCCGGACGGCGGAGAATTCCCGGGCTCCTCCCGCCGTTAATGTCCTATTTTGAAATTGCAAGCTATTCTAAAATGTGGTTGATTTTGGATGAGAGGAAATTGTTTAGTTTGTGAACAATTTATGCTCAAAGAGGCTTAGAGAGTTTGGCAAAAAAAAATAGAGCAGGCCCAGCAGGTGGGCATTTTTCGCTTGACAAAAGCGTATATACGCTTAAAATATATCTACCAATCAGCGATGATTGGTGAATGGTCTGGTGCTGCGTGTCAGCTTGATATGGATAATCCCAGCCGGACATCAATGAAAAGCCCCTTTCGAGGGGCTTTTCGCTTATAAAGTCTCCACTAAATCGATAAGGTCGCTTTTGTCTGGAAATATTTTGAGTCCGTCAATTTTTTTCGACCCCGTTTGTTGAGAAGAGTATATTCTGGGAATCAGCCTTTTAAAATATGAATAGTTCATATCCTTATCCCTAAATGCCCTTTGGAAATTATATGCACAAAGGTCAGCCAGCTGTACTCCTTCCGACAATTCACTCCTTACAAATAGCGGCATTTCAAGAATATGGTTTAAAGATAGCCCACAAGAGGTACACGTCTCAAGCAAATGAGCATGTTTCATCGCTAAAGAAATATTTTCACTTTTACTCATATCATCACAAATAATTATAGCCTTATTTTTAATATGATATTCCCGCATAAAGTTTTCAATCCTTTCGCATAATAATTCCCATGCCTTTCGATGCACTTTATTGCGATCCATAAAACTATCTAATCGTGGTTTATCAATAACAATGGTAATAATAACCATATGATGACTATCTAAGCGAGAATAGTATTTATTTGTTAAGTCTCTTAATTCATCATCCGTGAGGCTATTAAGAAAAATATGCTTTCTCCTTTCCTCTGGTATTCGTATCCAGTTAGATTTAACCTCACAATCAGAAAGATTTAAGCGGATATGTTGATCTCGGCATATTCTGGCAATAAGCGCCCTTTTATAATCTGTTATATTTTGGTAAAATCTTTTCCATTGGAATTCATGAATTCCAACAGCTGTCAAAATATAAACCTCACCGCCCGAACCAGGTTTGCGATTACCACTTTCATCAACATAGAAAAAATACATTGAGTCCAGCCTCCCCGATTAGGACAATTTTCATACGCTGACAAATATTATAATCTCTTTATCACATAGAGAAAGGGGAGATGGAATAGATGGCACAAAAAATGATCTGGAGGGTAATTATTAATTTGCTGCCGATCAAAAAATGACCC
>JAPLDV010000882.1 GCA_026391235.1 Bacteroidia bacterium
ATTAAACCTACAGCTGGTATACATGCCCTGGTTTTTAAATTCCTCGAAAAGTCACCAATATCTGTTTTTCCGGAATTTGAGAAGGCAAAGACACAACTCGCAATCATTGATAAATGTATTCAATCGGCCACTCAGGCTCAAAAGGATCGTTTACAAATTCTCCGTTGTCGCATAGCAGCTGCTAAAGACCATATCGAATTGAATAATCGGTTTAACGATCCGAAATGGGCCGAAATGCCCGATGTGATGCAATCGTGGGCGCGAAATTTCACGCATAGGGTTACCGATATTTCATCTCTTGGGAATGTTATGAGCAGCCAGAACCGGTTCGTTCAGCTGAACTATCTGCCGAAGGAAAAGGTGGTGCGTAAACCGTTGATTGTCAATGCTCCGATACATCCCGTGGTGATTTCAGCACCGGCATCTGCCTTTGCCGGACAACCTGTGCCGGTGACTGTCAGGGTGCTCGATTCCCGCGACTGCGAAACCGTGTCAGCTACACTGTATTGGCGGCTAGCTGGTGAGCCGGATTGGAAGAGTGCCCCGATGGCCAGGCGGGTGAAGGCAATCTTTACACTTGATGTTCCTGCCGCAGGATTGGTTGAGTATTTCATCACCGTTACCGATGGCAGCAGCTCAGTGCGCTGGCCTGTTACAGGCAACCGGTCCCTCATCACCATTGGAAAAGCTCCGGCCACGCCGCCGGCAAAACCTTCATCAATAAAGGTTGATAATCAAACTATCAGCTGGAATGCGGTCCCGGGCGCCTTCTGGTACCGGATCTTCCGGAGCAATAATCCGGATTTCATTCCCGGCCCGGAGAACCTGGTTACCTTCGTTCCGGCAACCATGCTTTCATTCATCGACGGTGCCCCCGGATTTGACGGTAAACCATTATCAGGCAATCAGTTCTATCGGATTAGTGTAGTTGATAAAGCCGGTAACGAGAGCATAGCCGGCGAACCGGTGAAACTCTCTGCACGCATGCAGTGGTGGCGCGATGCCCGCTTCGGCATGTTTATCCACTGGGATATGTCGAGCGTCGCCGGAACCGAGATCAGCTGGTCGCGGCTCGGGCCCAAGCCATTGGACGGATCCTGGGGCAGTCCGGCCGGTACCGGAGGCGATTCTGTTTATGATAATCTGTATAAGCGCTTTAACCCCACGAAATTCAACGCTAAGGAATGGGTCGCGATTGCCAAAGATGCCGGGATGAAATATGTGGTTTTTACAACCAAACACCATGGCGGATTTGCAATGTGGGACACGAAATTCACAGATTATTCAATCATGAGCACACCATTTAAGCGTGATGTGGTGAAGGAACTTTCGGAGGCCTGCCATGAAGCGGGTCTCAGATTCGGGATCTATTACTCCCCGCGCGACTGGCATCACCCCGATTATGGAGTGGGCGATAACAGTAAATATGAAGCCTATATGACCGGCCAGCTCACTGAACTGCTGACTGATTATGGTGCAGTAGATGTTGTTTGGTTCGATAGCTTCGGCACCGGCGAATCGATCAAATACTGGCACGCGGATAAGGTTCTTGCATTGGTCAGAAAGCTCCAGCCGCAAGCCGTCATTAATAACCGTTGCAGTTTCTTTGCCGAATATGTTCCATCCCTGCAGGCCGACTTCGATACACCCGAACAGACCATCGGTTCCTACCGGACCAGCCGCGACTGGGAATCCTGCATGTGCGTGGTGGATGCTCCCGGCGGTGGCTGGTCGTACCGGACCGATGGAAAAGTCAAGCCGTTCGATGAGTGCATCCGTAACCTCGTCAGCTGCGCCACCGGCGATGGGAACCTGCTCCTTGATGTGGGTCCGGATGCCACTGGGATTATACCGGCTGACCAGGCTGGCCGGCTGGCCCAGATGGGCAACTGGATCAGGAAATATGGTGAATCCATTTATGGAACTGAAGGCGGACCGTTCCGCAACGGCACCTGGGGTGGCGGAACTTACAAAGGAAATAAGGTTTATGTGCATCTTTTTGAGGCTGCTCCGGATACCATTGAGTTGCCTGCACTAAGTCAAAAGCTGGTTTCCAGCCGGTGCCTCACAAGCGGTGAGGTAAAAGTCATCGAAAAAAACGGACGGATCACCATCCTGACCAGCCAAAAGGAACGCGTTTTTCCTGATACGATTATCGAATTAACATTCAATCAGGAAGTTACAAGGGTAGATCTGTAGAGACGCATACATGCATCTCTACACGCATCTGTAACAAAATCGGGTGTCGGGTATCGGGTATCGGGTACGAAGGTCTCAGGTGCTATGTTTGAAATTTTGAGTTTTGGGGTTTGGGGCTTATTTGTTATTTGCTTTTTGTCATTTGTTATTTCCTCCGAAAAACTCTGATTTCAGTGATGCAAGGAGCTCTTCCGCATTTTTCAATGAAAAGCACATCGGCGGCTTGAATTTGATAACATTATTATATGGGCCGTCGGTACTCAACAAAAAGCCTCTCTCCTTCATTGCATTAACGATGGATGTGGCCGCCACGGTGGCTGGCTTTCCTGTTTCAGTTTCCACCAGTTCGATACCCAGAAAAAGACCTGAACCCTTTACCTCTGATACGTGATACATGACGCGTGACACGTGACGCGAATTGCGGACTGCGGATAGCGTTGATAAATCCAAAAAAGCGTCCCTATTGCCTACTGGCTCCTGCCTACTGCCTATTGCCGACTGCCTACTGCCTATTGCCGACTGTTCTCCCAATAAACTCTTCAGCTCCCCAATCAGGTAATCTCCCACCAACTTTGCGTTCTCCTGCAACCCTTCCTCCTCAATTACCTCCAGCACTGCCAGCCCGATCTCACAGCTCACCGGATTTCCGCCGAAGGAACTGAAAAACTCCATGCCGGTTTCGAAACTTCGGGCAATCTTTTCAGTGCATACAACCGCCCCCATTGGGTGGCCATTTCCCATCGGTTTTCCCAGGATCACCATATCCGGGACGACATCATATAGTTCGTATGCCCAGAACTTATGCCCAACACGTCCAAAGCCCGTTTGAACCTCATCCGCCACATAAATCCCGCCCGATCCCCTGACCTCTTTAACTGTTTGCTGCATAAGCTCTTTCGATAGAACGATCTGTCCGGCACAACCAACTATCGACTCTGCGAAAAATGTGCGCGGGCTCTTCTCCCCCTCCTTTCTAAGGAGGGGGTCGGGGGGAGGTCCGGGGGCCGGGGGGAGGTCGAGGAGGTCGGGGGGAGGTCCGGGGGCCGGGGCGAGGTTCAGTATCGTCACATTCTCCGGCTTACCTCCCCCCCCCTTACGATTAAACTTATAAGGGCTCAGCCCGATAGCAGCCTTGGTATTACCATGATAGGCATAATCAAGCACCAGATACTCACATTGTCGCGTGTGAGCCTCCGCCAGCCGCACTGCAAGATCCGTCGCTGCAGAGCCCGAATTCACGAAGAAGACTTTATTGAGCGACGGCGGAAATTTCGATAACAGTTTCTCTGCATACCGGTCCAGGCTATTGTACAGATAACGTGTATTCGTATTTAATCGTGCCATTTGCCTCTGCCCGGCTTCCACTATCTTCGGATGGCAATGCCCTACGTGCGGGATATTATTCACACAATCCAGATAGGTCCTGCCCTCAGCGCCATACATATACTGCATCGCCGCTCCAACCATCTGAATAGGTTCCTTGTACGACAACGAAACGGCCCTCGAAAAATACCGGTATCTTTCCTCAACGGGCGACCACAGGATCGCCCCTACTCCCTTAACGTCCTCAACGGGCGACCGCAGGACCGCCACTCCATTAACGTCTTTAACGGGCGACCGCAGGATCGCCCCTCCCTTAACGTTCTTAACGTCCATATCGATCCCCACTGGATTCGCCTTTACCCACTCATGAAGCATCGTTTGCGCACCCTCAACGCTGATCTGATGATACGCGTTCCCCGGATTCGCCTTGGTCTGCCTTGCTGCCATCACCATAGTCTGGCACCACCGCGCAGCCACCAGGTAGTATAAAACGGATAACTCGATATCCGATAACCTGATAACCTCTTGATAACCATCGATAACCTCCTGGTAAACTTCCCGGAAATCATCCCTTCCCATCATCGCATAAGCCAGCACAATCGCCACCTCATGCACCCTCGCCCCCCACACCATATCTCCAAAATCAATAATCCCAACTATTCTGTCACCCCCGCAAAAGCTTTGTTCTGTCATCCCCGCGAAAGCGGGGACCACTTGATGCTGCTCCGTGTTCACCCGTGTCATCTCCGTGAAGGCCTTTTTCTGTCATCCCCGCAAAAGCGGGTACCCCTTGACACTGTGTGAAATTCAGCA
>JAPLDV010000530.1 GCA_026391235.1 Bacteroidia bacterium
TTGCGTTTGGCAGGTAAGATTATATCATTGATCTCCAAACAGTTGCTGTCGAGGTTTTCCTTTAAATCGACAATCTGATGAACATGAACCGATAACCCCTGATCTTCGTTGAAGAACACCGGGTGCACGATGCCATCGATATCATTCAGGAAATGCCTTCGTGCGAGTGTATCAGGGGGACAAGGAGGATATTTTTTGAGCTTGAAAATTTTCCCTGTTTTCTTGCTGTAAACCATAACGCCTCCCTTATTGGGTGCAATGCGTGTGCTTAATATCAGGTAATCTGGTAATTCCGTCATACTGCTGATATTGGAATAATCCATCATTTGCTTGTGCAATCCCGATACCAGGTAGGGCCCCGGCAAATGGTCGGCTTCAATGGGAAAAACGAAACGGGGCACCAGGTTGCCTTTCAATTCTCCGTAAAGGGTATCAAATGAAAATTGCCGGAACTGGATGGATCCGTTCAGAAGATAGAAGTCGCCGGATCCCCATGCATATCCGTTGCCGGTATACTGAGGGGAATTGACCGGATACAATGAATCCAGCTGATGAAATTCGCTGTCTGTTTTACGGATCAGGTGGTAGTTCTTCTTTTCCAGCAACGGATATTCGATCCGTAAAAAAATCTCGTTTGAATTTTTAATAACAATGTCGGCTACATCACCACCAAGAATTTCCTTGTATTTAAAGGTGCTGACTACATTACCCTCATAATCATATTTGAGTAGCAGGTCCTTTTGGTAGTCATTAAGCAGGATATAGGTTTCACCTGGATCGGCAGCATAGTTTGACAAACTGGTATATTCCTGCGGGCCTTTTCCTTCAGCGCCGATTTTCCGGATAAACTTGCCTTTCCGGTCGAACAGGAAAATCTGGCTTGGATTATAAGACTGAACAGCCAGGATATATTTTTCCCCAACCTGGAAATTAGCGTAGGAAAAAAGGCACTCAGGTGTGGTTTCAAGTTTAACGTATTCGACGTCATCAACAATTTCGCTCAGCCGGAACTCCTTTTCGGTTTTGAGGCCGTCGAGGATTTTGATGGTGGTGAGGGCGGATTGCTTTTGTTGCTGGCAGGAGGCGATCATGAACAAAGAGAAGAACAGCAATGGCAGCGGTCGTGACATGTTGTTTGGTTTTGATGGTGGATAAAGATACAGGAAATTATACGCCGGCCTCCAAACCCACGCTCACACCCACACCTTTCCTTTAACTATTCACCATTGTTCGTAGGGGCGACCCTTGAGGTAGCCCTTGCCAAAAAAATACATTGGGCGACCGCAAGGGTTGCCCCTACAGATGAATATCACCGAAATAGGTGTGAGTGTGAGTGTGAGCCACAGAGTTGAAAGATCTGAAGGAACGGATTAAAATTCATCACAATAGGTGGTTTTAATTTCGTCATAAATCACTTGCGCCTGTTTCTTAGGAAATCCTGCATTTTCGGCGGCTTCAAGCATATCAGCAGGTTCGGGGTTGCCTTTGCCATTGATGGTGGTGCAGTGATTTCCGTTGAATCCATCGCTAGGAACGAGATCGTACGCAGGTGAAAGGCCCCAGGTTCCGTCCTTGAAAAGAAAAGAGAAGTTTTTGGCGTGGTCATCCTTGTTGCCGGAGAGAACATTGAATACCATCAGCCGGTACATTTTGGAAACTTCTTCCATGTTGCGGGTCAGGATCATTGTGGCTTTCATGAGATCAGTGTAATCGAGGGAGGGAAGCCGGTGGCTGGCATACAGCAGTCCGCCGGCGGTATGCATGTGATATCGGATGTCGCCTTCACGATCGAACCTGCGGGCACCGAAATATTTGCCTTCGAATAGCCTGGTTTCAGGCATCTCAATGCCGCATTTTTTTGCATTCAGGGAGCATTGATATTCAATGGCTCCGATAACTTTCGGGTCATTCGCCGACCGGAATTTCACCAGCCAGTGCTGCCCGTCAACCGTGATCAGCACTTTCGGACTGGCCCCACCGGAAGATCCGTTTTTGCGAAACAACAGTTCGAAATCACCGGAGTTATCCTCGCTGAGAATCTTTTCGACTTCACCGGCCAGATAGTTCAGATCAGTATTATCCGCATCACCACCTAAAGTATTTTCGGGGTGGTAGGTCAGGGCTCCCATGCCGGAACTCCCGACAATGCTCAGCCGGTCGAGCGGTGATAGGGTACCCGGACGAATTCCTTCCCTTATCAGCATCCTGTCGAGCAGCAGGTTACCCCAGCCATCGGGAAGACTGTCGTTGAAGACTCCGAATAACCCGTTAAAGGGGTCCGGCCTGGCTGTAAAAGCACCCGACCGGAGCGGCAGGTAAAAGGGTGAAATGGAGAAACCGGTTTCGATCCAACCGGCATCGTACTCGAAAACACACCTTCGATCAGGCGCCATGGCTAACCGCCCGACAGTTTTTCCATCCATGCAGACCCTCAGGATATCAATTGGTTTAAGCATTTTTCCTGCCTCTTTTCCGTGTTTTAGGTTCTTTAACTTTCATTAGTTCATCAATGCTCTGGTACTGCTTCTGTGCGAAAAGTCGGTGAAACTCATCTGTTGCACCCAGAGTTACCGCGATCATCAGAAGATGTTTTAATGATATTTCCGATTGGCTTTCAAACCGCTTTAATGTACCCAGAGCTACCCCTGAACGCTTTGCCAGTGCCTGCTGCGATAAGTCGGCATCGAGCCGCCGTTGCTTCATGTTCCGGGCAATCTGATGGGCAATGGCCTTTGGATTGAAATCATCCAGTAGGGGCAGATAATTATCTGTCTCTGAAATATCGGTTAATATGTTATCTGTTACAGCCATTATTCAAAGGTACGAATAATATATTAGTAGAGACGGATATATCCGTCTCTACAATTTTAGATGAAAAATCTGCAGGATCGGGTTGTCATCTACCTTGCTTGCCTTAATCAGGTCGATGAATTGCTTCCGCCTGTTAGGAAACTTTATTGCAGATGGCTCCTGCCTGCCATTTTCGATATAGTCTTTCATTTCGATGACCTCATGGCTCTGGACAAGGAACTCCTGGTCTTCCGGCCAAAATGAGGGATTTCCAGGATTAATCATACCATCAATGTCATTCAGCACTTGTTCCCTTTGAAACGTCTTATTATTACGGGAAACGGTATATTTTTTCAACAGGAACAGATCGCCGGCGGACTTTGAATAAACCATATAACCGCCACGGTCCGGAGCAACCTGAGCATAAAAAATCAGAAAGCCGTGAAATTCCTTGATACAGCTTATTTCGGAGTAATCTTCTGAGTTTTTATGAATGCTGTGGATTACGTAAGGTCCAGGCAAGTGATCCTTTCTGATCGGAAAAAATATCCGGGGCATCAATTTGCCGCGGATTTCACTGTAAAGGGTATCGTGCGAGTAAGGTCTGTACTGAACCACACCATCGTTCAGATACAGTTCTCCGGAACCCCAGGTCCGGCCGATATCCGGAGTGATTCCGGTGGTGACCGGAAAGAGTGAATCCGTTTGCCTGAGATTCCCGTCGAGTTTCCTCAGCAAGGGAAAATTCTTTTTGTCGAGCAGCGGAAAGTCCAGTGAAATCCAGACCTCATCCGGTTTTTTTATGAGGAGACAAGCTACTCCAGCCTGTAGAAATTCCCTGGCTTTAAACCGTGCGGTCGCCCTCCCGTCCATGTCAAATTTTATGATCTGACCTTGCCCGTAATCACTGGTCAGGATATAATTTTCCTCCGGATCCATTATGGCCGGGTCAATCCTGACATATTCATCGGGACCTTTCCCGGTCCGCCCGATTTTCCGTATATACTTTCCGGACCGGGTAAACAGGAAAATTTGTTTGGGGTTATCCTGGGTAACCAGAATGTAGTTTTTCCCGATCATGTATGCAGCTTCAGAAAAGAGGCATTCGGGGGTAGTCTCCAGTTTTACATACTCAACGCCGTCAACGATTTCGCTGAGCCGGAACTCCTTTTCTGTTTTCAGGCCGTCGAGGATATCGATGGTTATGAGATCGGTTTTCTTTTGGTGGCGGCAGGCGGTGAACAGTAAAAGGGATAAAAACATTGAAATCACCGGACGGGACATAGTGTTTGGGTTTTGGTTGGCCGGATAAAGATACTGGAAATTCCACTCCGGCCTCCACACCCACACCCACACCCAAACTCACACCCATTTCCCCTCGGAGCCTTGTCATCCCGGCGGAAGCCGGAACCCCGTCGCACTACTCCGAGGGAAAAGTGGTCATGCTCTGGCAGAATGCCGTGGTAAGGAACGGGGTCCCCGCTTTCGCGGGGATGACAAGTGCCCTTGCAGACCTGTTACGTTTATTAGAAGCTCCACTTCAGCCTCAGAAATCCCAGTGTAGCTTTCTGTTTTAAGCCTTGTTGTAATTCAACCGTGAAATACTGCAGGATGAACGAGAGATCGAGGTCGTTGCGTAGGGAAAGGTCAAGTGATGGCCCGGCAAAAAACCCGTCGAGTTTCGGGAAGTACATCGCTGCCAAACCGGTATTGAAAATCGGCGTGACCGGGTAAGCCAGGTTGGCAAAGAAGGTATGGGGTGCGAGGGAAAGGTCGCGTACGGTAAGGTTCCGGTAGTAAAAGTCGGTAAAACTGTTCAGGCTGATCTGTTCAGCTGCCTGGTTATAGAGATATTCAACCTGGATATTCAGCTGAAAGGAAGTTAGATAACTTATGCCGCCGCCTGCAATGATTACCGGATCCGGAAGTGAATTCTTCTTTAATGGCCGCAGGTAGGTAAGTTCCCCATTCAGCGAAACCGGGCCGATGTATCCTGAAAATCCTGCTCCGGCAACGATCTCATTTTCATCCATCACTCCGCCAATTGCCTGAAAATCATATCCGCCGGCTGAAAAACGTAGCAATCCGGCATAACTGGCCTGATCGGAACTGTTCATTTTACCGACCACCTCCAGGTGTGCCGATGGGGTAAAGTAATATTGCAGCCTGATCGCATCACTTCCCGGTCGCTCCACATAGTCGAAATCAAAGAAGCTGTAAGCATTGAAGATGTCGTTCGGGTTCCACACGAAGTTCATTCCCCAGTTGATCCGCTGGCGGCCGACGGTGGCCTGGAACTTCCCCAGGTTCAGATCGATATACGCTCGGTCGATCGAGGTATTCAGGATGAAGGAGGTATCCGAAACGAGATTCCAGCTCATATCGGTCCAGCCGCGGTCGCGTCCGATCATTTCCTCATACCCCGGGAAATATTTCACAGTCTCGCCAAATAGAAAGCGGTTCCTCACCTCCACGGCCGCATTTACATGTGATCCGCATCCGGCTTTAAAATTTAGGCGGTTGTGCAACAGGTTGTCGATTGTCCAGGGACCGTCGATCTTTTCGAACATTACCGACTGCATATTGGAGAGGTAGCCGTTGGTTGAGGCGATGAGCTGCGCGGGAGAACGGTGGGGCAGGAACAGCAGAAACGCCAGCATAAAGAACAATGACGAGTGACGAGTGACGAGTGACAAGGAACCCTCTAGAGGCGCATACTTGCGTCTATCGAAAATGACAAGTGACACGATCCACCTCACCCCCGGCCCCTCTCCCGCGCTCGCAAGCTCGTGGGAGAGGGGAGTCAGCACCTGCATGCCTCTCTGGTCACTCGTCACTCGTAACTTGTCACTAGTCCTGCCAAAGAAAATCGGTTCCATAGTCAATGAGTTAATGCTCGGGGTAATCGACATCACTGTGCACCAGACCATCTTCAACGGTAATCACGCGGTGCGCCTTGGCAACCACCCGGGCATCATGGGTGGAGAAGATGAAGGTGATTTTCTCATCGTGATTGAGCTTCTCCATGATGTCCAGCAGGGTTTCTGCCGATTTGGAGTCAAGATTGGCGGTAGGCTCATCGGCCAGGATAAATTTAGGCTTTGATGCCAGGGCCCGGGCTACGGCCACCCGCTGTTGCTGTCCGCCCGAAAGCTTGCCCGGCCGTGCATTCATGCGGTCGCCGAGTCCAACCTGGTTGAGCAAATCTTTGGCCCGCTCCAGCCGTTCGGCTTTTGGCCTCCTCTGTAGATGCATGATGAACTCCACATTCTCCAGGGCTGAGAGCACCGGTATCAGGTTATAGGCCTGAAATACGAAACCGATGTTTCGCATCCTGAAATCGATGACTTCCCTCGATTTCAGACGGCTCAGATCGACCCCATCGATCAGCATGGTTCCCGAAGTAGGTTCATCCAAACCGCCGAGCATGTTCAGCAATGTGGTTTTTCCCGAGCCCGAAGGCCCAACGATGGTGGTAAACTCGCCTTCCTTAAAATTCAGGCTGATTCCGTTTATCGCCGTCACCGGCACACTGTTCCGGTCGTCGTAGATCTTTACCAGATTATTGATTTCGATGATGTTCATGGTCGAAAAGTTGAGTGTTATCAGTTATCAGTTGTCGGTTGTCGGTCAATTGGCACATTGGCACATTGAATAATTGGCACATTTAAAATGGTTATTCCGTCCGTAACGCATCGGCCGGGTTGAGTTTCAACGCTTTCAACGCAGGATAAGCCGAGGCAGCGAGGCCGGTGACCATCACCAGGGCTGCTACAATCAGGTAATAGCGCCACGGGAGGGTCGGATACATGACCGCATTGAAGCCCCAGGCTTCCATTCCTTTCTGTGCAAAGGACGAGAGATCGATTCCATGCCTGCTGAATATCGCTATGATTACCGCCCCGATGGCCATGCCAGCGGCAGCGCCTGTCAGGCACAGCAGAACCGATTCAAGGATGATCATGTTGAATACCCGAAACTTGTTCATTCCGATGGCCATCAGCATGCCGAGCTCCTTAACCCTTTCCAGCACCACCATCAGCATAGTATTGACGATCCCGAAGCCCAGCGCGGCGAGGATAATCACCATGATCACGATCATCGAAACCTCTACCAGGTCGTTTAGCATGGCCACATCCGGAAGCAGGACCTTCCAGTTCATGACATCCAGTCCGGGATACTGTGCTTTAATTGATTTAATTGCCACTTCCATCAATTTAGGGTCGTTCATGAAAATGGCCACCTCATGGGCATTATCCGGCGAAAGTACAGCCAGAACAGCGAGATCGGGCTTCCGAACATACACGTTCATCTCTTCAAAGGCATTGTTATCAATACGATATATCCCGCAAACACGAAAAGATCCGCCGGTAAGATTTCCTTCGGCGCTTTGAAAAGTGAGAACAATCTTCGAGTTGATTTTCAGTTTTAGCTTACGCGCCAGGGATTCTCCGACTACAATCGGGTTGCGCTGCGAACCTTTGAACCAGCTGCCCGTGCTATCCTTCAGGTAGGTTCCGATGAGGTCGGGATCGGAGATTTTGAGTTTACCGGCAATTGTCAGTGAATCATAAACCGAGGTATATAATTCGCTGACATTCTTTTCTTTATCCGGATCGATTCCGTAAATGGTGACACCGGAAGAAGCGGCTGAGCTGTTGATCATCGCTACGATTTTCAGCCGGCCGGCAGCTGCCTTCACCCCGGGCAACCCTTCGGCAAAACTGACGATTCCGTAAGGATCCGGCAGGGTCAGGCCGATTTCCGGGTTTTCAATAAATTTCAAATCATGTATCTGTATATGAGCAACTTCTTTGGTAAGGGCCTCTTTCACCCTGCGGTCGGTCATACCTTTATATATGGCCCATGTGAACAGCCCACCAAAGATTCCGAAGGTCATTGCCGCGATCACAACCAGGCTCCGGACCTTGTTGCGCCAGATGTTTTTCCAGGATAGGGATGGTATCATTTGAATCAGATTTTAGGCTGTCGGGTATCAGGTATCAGGTATCGGGGTTCCTGAAACCCGATACCTGATACCCGATACCTATGTTTTTAGTGCTTTGGTTACGCGGAGGCGGGTGACATTCCAGACGGGCAGGATGACGGCGGCGAAAATGATAACGAGTGCCACGAGGGTCTGGTTGATAAAGTATCCTGCTTCCCACGCCATCGGCATGATCGGTTCCATACCGTAGCTGATGAGCGATTGAGCCATCTGACCGGTAAGGGTGATCGGATGGACATGCCCCCACCAGGCCACGGGTATGCTGAGCAGGATTCCCCCAGCAATGCCGATAAGTCCCATAATCAGCATTTCCAGTGCGAGAATGGTGCCGAGGCGCCGCTTTTGCATTCCTACAGCAATCACCACCCCGAACTCCCGGCGCCGCTCGGCGGTCATCATCTGAACCGTGCCGAAAATCCCGAAACCAATGATCAGGTAAAGCATTCCGAGCATGATCACACCGCCTGCATTGTCAGATTCGATCTGCTGTTTCAGTTCAACCATGATAGTTTCCCATGAACGTACATCATATTGAATTCCGAGTTTTTGCTGAAGGTTCTTCACTGTCCGGCCCAGGTCTTTGCTGTTTTTGAGGTTCAGGGAGATGGACGTTACCCGGTTTTCGGCCGAGAAAAACCGCTGCGCCAGCGGCAGCGGGAGATAAACCATTTTGTTGTCTAGATCGGGCGAGGGAAACCGGAGAATTCCCTTTACCGGGTATTTGGCTGCTGCTCCGGCCCCGTGATATCCCTGGGAAATGAGCACGATGGTATCGCCGATACCCAGCTTCAGGTATTTGGCGAGCCGTTCCGATAACATGGCGGCACTGTCGGATTTACTCAGAAAAGTTCCTTGCACCAGCCGCTTCGAAAGACGCGTAAGCTGATCGTCCTTTTCCGGATCGGTCCCGAGTACCAGCACCCCTTTGGTCTGGTTGCCCGAGCTGGCGAGGGCGAACGATTCCAGACGGGGCAGGGCCATGGTCACATTTTCGGTCTTTTCGATTTCGGAAACGATACCGTCTTCCAGCAGGATGGTGTTCTCGATGATTTTATCGGACTGGTACTTGCGGTCAAATACCTGGATATATCCGGTATAGGCCTGAACCACGTTGTCGACCATATTTTTATAGGATCCAAGCTGGAATCCGCGCATCACGATCGAAAAGAAAACGGCAAACAGGATAGAGGATATGGTGATCAGCGACCGACGCTTGTTTCGCCAGATATTCCGCCAGGCCATCCCCAAATAGAAGAATAAAGGCTCAAGGCTCAAGACATGAAGTTTGACTGGGTTTCGCAGTTTTGTTGTCATTTCAGGAAGATTTTATTTTACCGACTTCATGTTCTGCTGCGAGAAGAAGATGTCATCGATTTTAACATCGAAATCCATCGATTGGATGATTACGATGGTGCGGTTCTGAGGCTCATCGGCCGGGATGATCTCCAGTCGGGTAGGGATGGTGCGGCCGTCCATGATTCTTATATCCCCGGCTGTTTCGGTACGCACAAGCGACTGGTTTTCATCATAGTATTCTGATTTCAAGAACAGGTAATCCGCGATGCTTACCCAGGTGATGATCCTCCCCCAAACGATATTCGACTCCTCGCGGGGTATCATGCTGATCTTGTAGCATTTGACACTCTGAACATCCTCTGTTCCCAAAAGTTCATGCGAATAGTCCAGCACAAGAGAGGATTCATTCAGGACGTCATCATTGGTATAGTCCGATCCCATCCAGCCTTGTGACATCATCGACGGGGGCAGTTTTACCAAACGGCCGATCGAAGGCACAAAGTTCCACATATCGTTTCCGCGTTTGAGAAAAGTCTGACCTTTCTCCTTTGCGGGCTCTGTTACCAGCGTCAGGGCCAGGTCGCGGCCCTTTGCCCAGTTTTTAAATCCGACGGTACGTTCCCACGACGGACGCTTGATAGTCATGGTCATCGAGCTGATGCTGCTTTCACCCTGCATGTTCCGGTCGGCCTTTTCAATGATCTGCCTGGCCGTGAGAATTTGCTGTCCCCAACCCGGAGTCATGACTAAACCAGTGAGCAGGATTGCTGCTAAACAGGAGATGATGGGTCGCATGGTTATTTGAATAATTCGAAAATGATTTTTTCCATTTTATCAAGATCAACGGTATCGGGAGAAAGAAAATAGTGCAACCCCACACCGTCTATAATATTAGTCAGCAGCATGGCTTTTTCCAATGGATCGGGATCCCCTTTGGTTTCAAAATAAAAAGCAATGTCGCGGGTCAGATGTTCCACCGTCTGCCGGTACTGGTTTTGCGATGCTTCCATCACGCCGGGCTGGAAGAAAACACTGAAAAGCAGCCGGTAAAATTCCGGTTCCCTCCGGATGAGTTCAAAACCGCCGTGTATATACATCATCAGCTCTTCAGGCGTATCAATCTCATGCTGGATCTGCTCGGTGATATGATGAAATTTCTCAATTCCGAGAGCCATGATGGAATCGAGCAGATCTTCTTTTGATGAAAAATAGTTGTAAAGAAGTCCTTTGGAAATGCCTGCACACTTGGCAATACGGGCAACAGAGGAGGTATGGTATCCTTCCCCGGCAAACAGTTCCAGTGCTGCCTGCATGATCTGAAGCTTGCGGCTCTCCCTGATCTCCTCGAATTGTTTTGCTGTTCTCGGGCTCATGTTATATTTTGATTGAACGGTTAGTCAAAGATAAAACACAAAACAATACCAAACAATAGCAAAGGTAAAAAAGAATTCAGGGGAAGTTTCTTCGCTGCGCTCAGTAATTACGCTTCGCTAATTATGCTCGCTAACGCTCGCTAAGTGGTTCGCTTCGCTCACTAAGTGTGCTCCCTGCGGTCGCTAATTGGCTCGGCTGCGCTTCGCTAAGGGTTTGGCCCGGAGCGTAATTAGCCCGCGTCAGCGGGCACAATTAGTGAGCGAAGCGAACCACTTAGCGCGTAGCGCATAATTAGCGGCCGAAGGCAACAAGCCAGCTCTTCAGCTCCCCGGTTAGCGGCTTCGTCCAATCCCCGTACATCGGTTTTGGCTGGATGATGAACTTTTTACCCAATACGAATCGCAGGCTATCCACTGTGTTGTATCCGAAATTGACCGACCGGTTCTCGAATACCTGATCTAAATCGGAGAGGTTATCGCCAACCAACATGATCACATTGAACTGTTTTTCAATAACATTACGCCTGAACTCCTTGCTTGAGGTGTCCGATTTCAGGTATCGAGAAGTGTTTCATCGATATCAAAAATTACGGCTGCCTTTTTTTCCTTATCCGGATGGGCCAGGTACTCCTTAACCCGCAGTTCGGCCAAGTTATAAGCCTGATAGCACAAAGCACGGTACTCCGCAGATCTCTGAAACCATAAAAGGGCTGTCACGGATTGATTCGGAATGGTCTGGGCGGTTGATGGCTGCGGGCTGAGAAGCAGTTGCAGAAGCAGAAGCAGCAGCACTTTGGGGGGATGAAATACCTCATAGCAATTGTTATTTTATAGTAATTGTCACCTCGTAAGGACGCAATTATGCGTCCCATAACATCGTTCGCGTCACGCGTCACGATGTCTTCCGTCACTGGTCACTCGTCACTGGTCACTCGTCACTGATAAGCGACAAATTTGTAAAAATTCCGAAATCAATTGTAACTTTTTCTTCCGTAACTTCGTCACACAAATGCGTACACGAATATGACCGTTAATGATTTTAACAATTGTGTAAACCAGCATGCCGATGCAGTGTACCGGTTTCTGCTGAAGAACATAAGAGATAAAGAGAAAGCCCGGGACCTGGTCCAGGATTCATTTGAGAAGCTTTGGATCAACGTGGAACAGGTTTCGGCAGAGAAAGCGAAATCGTATTTATTTACGACCGCCTATCACAAATTGATAGATCAAACAAGAGTGGACAAAAGAATGGCAGATTGGGAAACAGTGAATATGAGCGAATACTCACATAGCGAACAATACTCGGATGCGATGGAAAAACTCGAGAAGGGAGTTTCCCGGTTGCCCGCCGACCAGCGTTCTGTTATCATGCTGAGAGATTACGAAGGATATTCATACAAGGAGATATCCGAAATGACCGGCTTATCGGAAGCCCAGGTAAAAGTGTATATATACCGGGCACGTGTGTTTTTGAAAGAATTTATAGGTTCTGTGGAAACGTTAGTATAAGATGGAAAACCTGACAATAAATAATTACGAAATCTGGTTCCTCGATTACCTCGACGGACAGCTGAGTAATGAACAGCTCGAAACCCTTTTGGACTTTCTGGACGAGAATCCCGATCTGAAACAGGAGCTCTGTGGAG
>JAPLDV010000122.1 GCA_026391235.1 Bacteroidia bacterium
ATATACAGTCAAAACGCGTGGAATCCTGATTCAGGGGAATGGGAGAAAGTCCTGGGATATTTTTTCCATTATAAATCAGTGGTTACCGGCAAACCGGAAATAATTGCAAACGACATTCAGGTTTACCCCAACCCAACTCAGGGCCAAATAACTATTTCCGGCTTGCTGCAACCAGCGGAATTGAAACTATACTCCATTCAGGGCAAACTACTCAAAACTGATAACCAGGTAGTAAACACTCTTGATATTTCTGATCTGCCAGCAGGAGTTTATATACTGAATCTGTTCACCGGAAATGAAAGCGTCGTCAGGAGAATAGTAATTAACAAGTAAATCGACCAGCCATTCCAAAATGATATAGCTGTAAGAAAGCCGGCAGCCTTATTAATCCTTTTTCTTACGGCAATCCCGGTAATAAGCCAGGTTATAATCGGAACTATTATGGAAATTATTCTTTTTTAATTTCCTCATAATCAATAGTCAAATTCATTCTGGCCAGAACAAATATCCTGAATTCTTTGACTATCGTAAAAGCTTGAAGAATATCCTCTTCAGTAAGTTCAATTATCGTATCAGGATACTTTATCTCTACTGCAAAATCCTCTAATTCTGACGCTTTATCAAAAAGATCAACACTGATTTCATCCCGTTGAGAAATTAAACTCAAAAGATAGTTTAGAGAATGAAGCCTCTTAAATGGAATATCGAGAAAGAATAGATACCCTTTCAAATATTTCTCAACTGCCTGTTGACAATGAAAAGCAATGGTATCACGAAATTTTGGAATATAAAGAAAAGTCACTTGAGCAGTTCCTAAATCATGATCTGCTTTTTCAACCCATTGTTTGACTTTATCAATCTTTTCGCTCATACAATAATTTACTGTCCTTTATTACTGAGCTTAGGAATGAATATCGATCATTTAATTCTGCATTAAACTCGGACGATGTATATATTTTAAAATCCATTGCTACGGGTAATCCATAAAAAAGCCGCCTTACTTCCAATCCCCTCTTGTTCCTCGGAATAGAAGTGTTTTTAATTAAAATAAAGTCTAAATCACTATCATCCGTGGAACTACCTTTAGCATACGAACCAAATAAAATGATTCTTTCAGGATTGTAATTCAATGCAATCCTATTAACAATTTCTTTTATTTGTTGAGAATCTATCATATATAGTGCGCAAGTTAAACAAATTTAATGATCATTTATCACAACAACCCCAACGAGTCTTTCTACCCTCCCCCTTTCTTCACACAATCTTAACCAAATCTTATCCTGATCTTCACACGCTTAACACAATTGCACTGTAACTTTAATCAGAATTGCGCCATCATTTTTATCTCAAAATACCCTGTAGGATGAAAACAAAAATTACCTTCCGCCTGATCCCTGCAATCATGCTCCTGAGCCTGACGATGCAGGTATTTTCACAAACCACCCCGGATTACTACAACCGGTTGTTCTACCTCTGCAAGGCCTGGGGCCACGCCAAGTACTTCCACACCCAGATTGCTAAAGGCTTGGTCAACTGGGATGACAAATTGCTCGCTGCCCTCCCGGCTGTTAAAAATGCAACCACCGATGCAGAATTCAGCGCCGTCGTCCTGCAGATGCTGAACAGCGCCGGGATTATGGGGACCAGCACTGCTGCACTTCCTGATATCCCAAACGATCTCAACCTCAACCCCGACCGTTCCTGGATCGATAATCCGGTCTTTTCCGAGGCGGTGCGGCTGATCCTCAAGGATATTCAGCAGAAATTCAGACCGCAGACCAACGTGTATGTTGGGAGAGCCGGAGCCGGAAATCCCGATTTTGACAACGACAATCAGTATTATACCAGTTCAAATTACCCCGATGAAGGTCTACGCTTGCTGGCTTTATTCCGGTACTGGAATATGTACCACTATTTCTATCCCTATAAATACCTGATGGATCAGCCATGGGATGCCACCCTGGTTGAATTTATCCCCAGAATGTTACTGGCAGCAAATGAAATCGAATTCCACCTGGGTTTAAAAGAACTGACCACCCGGGTAAATGACACACACGCGATATTTTCAAGCCCGGTTTACAACAGCTGGAAGGGTGGTTATTATCCTCCCTTTCTCGTCAGATTCATCGGAAATGAGACCGTCATCACGAAAGTCCTTCCGGGTACTGCAAATGTGTCAGCCGGCGATGTGGTCAGGGAAATCGACGGGAAGGATATCTATCAGTTAAGGAACGACCTGCGAAAGTATGGATATGGCTCCAACAATCCGGCGATTGAAGGTTCACTGAATGCCCTGATCCTGGCGGGGAATGCGGGTACTTCCCAGATCACTGTATTTAACGGAACCACGACCCATACAGAATCCTTTACACGGGATAACCTCAATTACAGCAATCTGCAGGTCAATGATTCCCCGGTCTGGAAAACAACCCCAAAAGACGGATGTACATTCGGCATTGTTGATATGGCCAGACTTGAAGTCGCGGATGTCCCAACGATGTTTTCAGCACTCTGGAACACGAATGCCATCATTTTTGATATCCGGAATTATCCGAAGGGTACGTTGTGGACCCTTGTCAATTATCTATTCCCGGGCCCGATCCATATTGCGGATTTCACAACGCCCGATAATACTTATCCGGGAAGATTATTTTGGAAATCCGTATCCATCGGAACAGGAACATCAAATCCATACAAAGGCAAGGTTATCCTGCTATTCGATGACCGGACGATCAGCCAGGCTGAATATACCTGCATGGGACTCAGTCTGTTCCCTGACGCCATTAAAATCGGAAGCCAGACCCTGGGTGCCGATGGAAACGTATCCTATATTTACCTTCCCGGTAACGGTTACGCCTATATGACCGGCCTGGGGACTTTTTACCCCGACCGTACACCGACCCAGCGTATCGGTATCGTCCCTGATTATGTAGTGCATCCCACGATTGAGGGTATCAGGGCAGAAAAGGACGAGTTGATGGAATTTGCCCTGAACTGTGCCCTTTTAAATACGCACCCGGATTACTGTACCTCAGCCGGAAATGCCACCAATGAATGGATTGCATCCGTTACACTGGGAAGTAATTCAAAGTCATCCGGATCTTCATTAACAATTGGTTATCAGGATTTTATATCAGCTGAATTTAAGGTCGAGGCCGGCAAAACCTATACTATTTCGCTCAAACCGGGATTTGTTCAATCGAGGTTTGAAAACTGGGCTGTCTGGATCGATTATAACGGAGATAAGGGATTCGATGAACCCGGGGAACTGGTTTTCTCCAAAAACAAGTCGAAAACAACGGTTTCAGGCAGCATCCTGATACCATCCGGATTATCCCTCACCACGCGGATGCGGGTAACGATGAGCAGTACAGCCATTACCGGACCGTGTGACCTGTATACCGCAGGCGAAGTCGAAGATTACACGCTGATTATCAGTACACCCGCTCCCCCGCCGCTGGTTTCTGATTTCGCAGCCAGCCCGCTGATTGTGAATGTTGGCCAATCGGTTCAATTCATCGACCTTTCAACCGGCACACCCACAGGATGGTCGTGGAGCTTCCCCGGGGGAAATCCGGCAACATCGACTCTGCAGAATCCGCCAATCGTATACAATGTTGCAGGAACCTACGATGTTATCTTAACTGTAACCCGCACCGGTGCAAGCAATACGGTTACCAAAACCGGGTATATTAAGGTCAATGATATAATCGTCCTGCCCTATTGCGTACCGGCCACCATCAGCAGCAGTCTGGATTATATTAAAACCGTGGCAATAACAGGTGTGATAACCAATATCACAGCCGGAACCGGTTATACTGTTTATCAGGTGCCCGTTGCCTTCACTCTGGGGAAAACGTATCCGGTAACCTTAACTCCAAACAATTCCACTTACAGGAATTATTGGAAGATCTGGATCGATTTTAACAAGGACGGGGATTTTCTCGATACTGGCGAAAGCGTGTTGACCGCCACGAACAAAAAGGGGGCATTCAGCAGTTCAATAGCAATTCCATCAGGTTCTTCAGGCTCGACACGCATGCGGATCAGCATGCGCAGCGGCGCAACCCCGCAGCCGTGCGATAACAGCTTCACCGGGGAGGTGGAGGACTATGACATCATACTGGGTAGTGCCGGATTCACAGGCGATGGCGGATCACATCAGGCTGATATGATGCTGGACCTGAGCAACAACCTGAAGATCTATCCTAACCCGGTGAGCCATGAACTCACCATTCAGGTCGATGAAATATCGGACCAGAACAAGTTCTGTATATACACCAGGGAGGGAAAACTGTTG
>JAPLDV010000816.1 GCA_026391235.1 Bacteroidia bacterium
TTTCGAAGAGCGTGGGTGTAGATACAATCGCGGGATTGCGGGAGATGGTGAAGAAGAAAAAATACCAGACTGCGAAGGATCTTGTCACCACCACGCCGTGGACGGGAATCGATTACACCCGACAACTAGATCGATAGCGCAACTGCACAGTGCAGGTATATTATCCCACAGAGGCGATGAACTCTTTTATTATAAAAAAGGAGGGAGGTACGCTGGAGAAAAAAGAGAAATAGTGGATGATAGACCGGTTATTTAATCCAATATTAGATATCTTAGATTCTAATTAATAATTGTTAAACAATACTATAGCAGAGAGAAGAATAGTCGTAGAAGGAATGTGGAAAATGGATACAACATACGAAATAAGAAATGACTGTCTGTTTTTGAAGATGACGGGTGATTTTGATATCAATCGTTCAATAGAAATAATGTATGAAACAAATGAAAAGTTACGAACACACAATTTGAATAAGTTTTTTCTTGATATTACGGAAGAAACTGGACTTGATGATAGAAAAAAAACTGTCAAGAAAGTATATGATTTGTCCTCTTTGATATCCCAGTCTTTTCCCATAGGAACAAAAATATCTCTTATTGAAACGAAAGAACAAATCGGTGGACATAGTTTTTTTGAGGATGTATTGACCCGTATGGGGTTTTCCGTCAAGGTAACTACAAAACCTGAAGAAGGTTTGGAATGGTTGGGTGTATCTTCAAAAGAAAACTCACGGTAATCGTTAAACAATCCATCTGCATTAAGAGTATAATGCTCTAAAATTTCGGTACCAATTAGTGAGTTAAAGATATGAAAATAGGGTTGGCTTTGGGAGGAGGAGGAGTTCGGGGATTGGCGCATATTTCTGTCCTGGAAACTCTTGATGACCTGGGCATCAAGCCAAGCATTATTGCAGGAACCAGTATGGGTGCCATCATCGGTGCACTCTATGCCTCGGGGATGTCTGGAAAAGAAATCAGAGAACGCATCAGCAGCAATATTATTCTGAAAGACGATACCTGGCAAGATATTGTTGCGAAAAAAAGTAACCTGCTGAAATTGGTCAAAGCGTTTTCTGCTGAAATTCCTCGCGGCGGGTTTATTAACACTCAAGGCTTCTTTGAATACCTTTTCAGTGAGATTAGAAAGAGAACTTTTGAGGAACTTGAGATCCCTCTTTTGGTTATTGCTGCAGATTATTGGACAGCGGAGGAAGTCGTATTTGAAAAAGATGACTTGCTTCCCGCTCTGCAGGCCAGCATGGCTGTGCCAGGGGTTTTTGCCCCAGTATCCATTGCAGACAAAGTTCTCGTTGATGGAGGCGTTGTCAACTTGGTACCCTATGATCACCTTTTAGAGCGTGCTGATTTATAGCAGTTGATGTAAGCAAAGTACGCAATCCCGGTCAAAATGATATTCCCGGCGCCCTTGAATCAGTTCGCGGTGCTTTTAATATAATGCAGGCTTCAGCTCTCGCCGAAAAGATGAAAATTAGAAAGCCCGACATTTATGTTCAAATGGAGATTCAAGGCATTCGGATGCTAGACTTTGGTAAAACAGAGGAAGTTTTCCTGCAAGCTGCGCCGGCAATTATCTTGCTAAGAAAGCAATTAAAAGGTTTAATATTTAGCAAAGTTAAATAATTTCTTGCTTCCTGAACTGTTGTTTTTGATATTCAGCCCCGACGTCTAACATTTCAGATGGAAATATTTTACAGCTTATCCTTAAATTTTAACGATAATCTCTCACCATTTCAGAATTTGATTGACAAAAAATATGAACACTGTTAATTTAACACCGTTCATATACAAAGGAGATCATATATGCCAAAGACAACACGAGCCGCTGAGGAGGTCATTGGGATAAAGGATCGCATTCTTGAAATAGCTTTGCAGCATCTCATTGAGGATGGATTCGAGCACTTCAGCATGCGCAAGCTTGCCGCCCGGCTGGGCATGACCGCCGCCAACATCTACAACTATTTTACCAACAAGGATGAGCTCTACCTTCATATCCAGACCCGCGGCTTCGAAATGCTTTATGACTTTCTGCATGAAGCCTATAAGAGATCCGCTGTCCCTGAAAAAAAGCTGGAAAACATGATTCGGGCTTACTTAAAGTTCGGCATGGAGAATCCCGAGTACTACGAGATCATGTTCAGCCGCAACACACCAAAGTATGCCGATTATAAAGGCACACCCATGGAAAAAGTGGCCTTACTTGAGAAACAGACAGCACTCAAGTCAGCTGATATTACCATCCAGGCGTTGTCCGATCTCTTTACGAATAATAAAACCGTTCATATTGACACTATCCGCTTCCGCATGCTCCAGATCTGGTTTACTCTCAATGGTATGATAAACCTTTTTAACAGCCGGGTCCTGCAAGAGGTGGATGACCATGCGGATGCCATCATTAAACGCATGAC
>JAPLDV010000128.1 GCA_026391235.1 Bacteroidia bacterium
GGATTTTTTCGTTAATCAGCCGGATGTCAATTGAATTCATATTGTTTGGCACATTTATAACGGGGCGAAAATAGCGGATAGCACTATTAATTTTTTGATATTTTTGTTAACGTATGTTAACCACGCAAACCAATGGTTCCAGGTATTTTATTGAACTGGCATTCAATGGAACCGGTTTTCATGGCTGGCAGATCCAACCCGCAGCAGATACAGTACAAGAAATACTAAATTTTGCAATCACTACTCTGACCGGAGAATCCGTAAATCTGGCCGGATGCGGAAGAACCGATGCAGGAGTCCACGCATCACATTTTGTGGCACATTTCGATGTTAAAATACCTATCGCGGATTGCAACCTACTGGTCTATAGGCTTAACCGTTTTATAAATAAATCCATCCGAATTGACCGCATAGTACCGGTAAATGCGGATTCTCATGCACGTTTCCATGCTATATCAAGGACGTATCATTATCTGATCGCCCATGGAAAGGCGCCGTTTATGAAAGATTTTTCATGGGATTTATCCATACCGATCGATATCGATGCGATGAATCTTGCATGCCGGGTTCTGACAGGCAAGCACGATTTTACAAGCTTCAGTAAACTCCACTCCGATGTTAAGACTAACGATTGTGAAGTTTTCGAAGCTTCCTGGAGTGAGCATTCAGGATTCCTGATTTTCAGGATCCGGGCGGATCGTTTTCTTAGAAATATGGTCAGAGCTATTGTCGGCACACTGATCGAAGTTGGAAAGGGCAAAATTGCACCTGCGGATGTTGAAAAGATATTGCTGGCGAAAGATCGTTCCAGCGCAGGGATGTCGGTACCGGCAAAAGGTCTATATCTCACAAAGGTGGAATATCCCGCTGAAATTTTCCGGATTGACCCGAAATCTCCCTTTACCGATTGGATTTACAACCCCTAACCTCTTAATCGAACAGGACACAAATATGCGTCCCAACAACCTAACTGTTCCAGATTTCCCAGGAGGCTTCAGCTTGTTCATAAAGCATCATCCTGCCGTTCATGACGCTGGATCCAGCTTCGATTCCCATTTTCAGAAATCCGGTAATTTCAGGATTATAAACCAGGTCATACAGGAAATGGCCCGGTGTTAAATATTTATAAGGCAGCGGCAGCTTTCCATCCATATCTGGAAACATGCCGACAGGTGTACAATTAACCCATAACAGATAGCCCATAACCATTTCTTCTGTCAGGGCCTCATAAGGAATCAATCCCTCCTCTTTTTTTCGCGAAACCGAAGTGAGTTCAATACCCAAATTGCCCAATGCATACTTTATGGCCAAAGATGAGCCTCCTGAACCAAAAACAAGGGCTTTGACGGTGTTATTCAGTGGCCATGGGGTCAGGCTCCTGGCAAACCCTGTGACATCTGTATTATACCCGCTTAAAATGCCCCTGGTGCCGGAACGGGTAATTTTAATGGTATTGACAGCACCTATTTTCATGGCGACCGGATCAATTTCATCGAGATATTTCATCACGGATTGCTTATATGGAATTGTGACATTAAGACCGACAAGATCCGCAGTCTCCCGTATGATTTTCTCAATATGTACTATTGTTGGGATTTCATAGTTCTCGTAACTATGATTTGCCAGCTCTTCCTGTTCAAATTTTCTGGTAAAATGGCTTTTTGAGTATGAGTGGCCCAATGGATAACCGATTAAACCAAACCTCTTGTTCTGGCTTTGCATCCGGGATTATTGAAATTCTCTATGTTCAGGCCTCAATAAATCGTTGATAATCTTAACAGGGTTAAAGGTGGTCAGTGGTACCTCAACAAAAATTGTATTCCAATCCGACATCGACCCATTCCATAACCCTGGCAGTTCCTGGGCTTTAACTACTTTTCCATCAATTGATTTTTCTGTTATTAAGCCTGTTTCAGGATCCACAAAACGCGTCAGATCGAATTGCTCACCTCTATAATTACGCGTTGAACAAACCAGGTCGACCGGATTAAAATGGGTGGAGTTATGCAGGATATGTTCCTGTTCGGGATTTTTCCGGTCAATTTGTGAAGCTTCTACTATCTGCAAACTTATTGATCCATCGTTGTTTTTCACCCAGAATGGGCCTCCTCCGGGTTCACCTTCATTTTCTACCATGCCGCAAACACGGATAGGCCGGTTGAGTTTTCGCCGCAGATAATCAACCTTTTCTTCCTTCTTCCATTTTTCGCTTTCCGGCGGAGGGACGAAATTCAGTTTATTCTCGACAAAAGACCACATGGTTTCGATAACTTTCATGGAAGGTTGAGTAGGATTATCTAACCCATTCAGGAAAGAAAACATTTGATCCTGTAAAGCGATCAGGTACCCCGACAAGACCTTTTTAAATACATAGGTATCTTCTTTAAACCGGTCGTGACAAACATTATCAATATTCTTGATGATCACCAGGTTGGCATCGAGGTTGCTTAGATTCTGAAGCAGAGAGCCGTGTCCGCCGGGCCTGAATACCAGCCGGCCGTTTTCATCCCTGACAGGATTGTTCTTCCCGTCAACAGCAATCACATCGGTTGAAGGATGCTGAATGCTATAAGAAATATGATATTGAATGTGGAACTTTTCTTCGTAGGCTTTCCTGATACTCTGGAAATGGGCTTCCATTAAATCAACATGTTGAGGGAGTGACGTGAAGTGAATAAAACAATTCTTATTTCCGGATAAAGCATAATAGGCTGCTTCGGCAATATGCTCGGCGTAAGCTGTCCTAACTTCATCTCCGTAAGTATGAAAAGGAATCAGGGCTTTAGGGAGGTTCCCAAATTCAAGGCCACGTTCGGTAAGCATGGTGTTCAGTATTTTTTCATACCTGCTTTCCTGCATAACAGTGTCAAAGTCAAGACCGCGTTTTTCAAGAGCATCGAGGAGAATCTGGAAAAAGGAGAATTCCTGAATATGCTCGAAGAAATAGTACACCGAATCCGGTCCGCGGTCTTTTAATAATTCAAGTTGGTTTTCACTGGTTCCGCGATAGTAACTCCGGAATTCATACAGGTGCTTGAACATTCGGGAGGCTGCGCCCGAAGCAGGTACAAACTTAATAACTTTGTGATCCTGAGCGTAAAATCGGTAAAGTTCAATAAGTTCATCTATCCTGCGTTGACTCAGTTGTTGAATCCCATGCTTTACGGTAGCCGCAGCGACAAGAGTTATAGGCGGAAAACCGTTTAGAAAATTATGCAATTGTTTTTCAATATCTGAAATATTTATGCCTCTCCCGGCAATTTGACTCTGGTCATCTGTTGTAAGTGTCGCTCCCATATTTAAAATCCCTTCCAGTTTGGACGACTAAATTACAAAAATCCATTCAAAAGGATGTGGTTTTATTAATCTTTGGTAGATGCGCCCGTGCCTGGCGGCTTTATCCATACTGTTAAAAAAAATCAAAATTATTTTACGTAAAAATATTGAAAAACAATAAATATATTTTGGTAATCAATAAATGATTATTATCTTTGAACCAAAATGTAGGACGATTTCATTTTTAGCCATGAGCAACTTAACCTTTCTATATCGTGTCACGGAGATGCTCCGTGCTATTTGAAACTATGCCGATTCAATCAAAACTGGAGATTATTATGGCCACGCGCCGGATCAGTTTAAACGAGCTGTCCGGCAAAGTGAACATTACTCAGGCCAACCTTTCAAATCTGAAAAGAGGGAAGGCAAGAGCAATCAGGTTTTCAACGCTGGAGGCTTTGTGCGAGACGTTACGCTGTCAACCTGCTGATCTGCTTGAGTATTCATCTGAAAATAATGTTTGGAAAGAGAAGCCGATCGATCTGATCGGCATCCTTAAGAACAAATCCAGTTAGAAAGATCAGGTGTATTAACAAGAAAGGCCGGTTTATCCGGCCTTTCTTGTGTTATGAGGTTAATTCCTCCATAAATAACTCGCCTTATAGAAGAATCCCCTGATGGTTTCCAGATAATCCGATCCTGGCTGGTATTCATGGCCGTTCCAGGCCAGCTTTTGATAAAGCGATCCGTATCCGATATGCGCCACTGTGCCTGGAATATAGGTGAATGAAACAAGAAAGTCTGTTGACAAATCCTTTTCATAGGAATTATATTCTACTATGCCGCGCACAAAAAGCTTTGATGACAATTGAAAGGTGTTCCGGCTGCGAATGATCAGATAATTGAACTCCATGAAAGAGTTCCCCATCTGATAAAAATCGGAATAGTTTAATATCAGATCAGATTGAAATTTTTTAAGTGGCTGAAAATTAATGCTTAAACTGGCATTTGTTCCCCAACCCGTATAAGGATCCTCAACATAGCGGGTTAGGTATCCAAATCGAAATTCAGTAAGTATCCTTATGCTTTGAATCACTTGCGAACTACCGCCAAGATGAATGGCATGTGTCCGGAAACGCTCATTTTTATAAACCTCATCGCATGGATTAATCAAGACACTGATCAGGGTTGACCGCTGACCGCTTAACGATACACCAAGCGCGAAATCACGCTCCCATAAGTCCGACAGAATATCCTGGTTCAGAAATCCGTAAAACATAGGGGCAACTCTTTTGAAAAATCCCTTGTCGCGGTAAAAACTGTATTCGACAGTCGAAGTCATATTGTTAACTCACTGACAGTACCAGAGCCTAATGCATTAAATTCCAGAGCGGTGGATGGAGTCAGCCTCCATCTGCCGTCAATTCCCGCAACCCGGTTGTAAATCCCTTTACCTTCCCTCGCCGTTGCTATGGCACCGATATAGGAATCATTGTTAAATGAATGATGCAACCTTCCGATGGCATAATTAATATAGGATTTTACAGAATCACCAATAGTGCCTTCCAAGGGATCATCCATGGCATAAATAAAACCAATCCGGTCATGCCCCGTGATTTTTCCCGTAAGCTTGATCCCGGCCAAAGGGTTCACGATCTGACGGGTATGAAAAGCATGTTGAAAAAAACCCATTTCACTCGTGCCAGCCAAATCAAATATCCCTTTTCCCTCCTGAAAAAAAGGCCTCTTTTCAGGGTAATATAAGGCATAACGCTGATTTTCAGATATCTGTCCGGCATCTGATTCAACCTGACTGAAATCTGGGTTAATGGCCATGTCCAGAATCAGCTGTGAAGTAATTCCGACAGTCCCCGTAAGTCCAACGGAAGGTTTATTCTCTGAAATGCCAAGGGCTCCGTTCCCATGCACTTGCTTGAACGAATAGGTCAGTGCCGGAAGAAGTTCAATCAATGTATAGTGTTTAATACCGGTAAAGGAAAACCCTTTCGTCTGAGTCAGAAAATTCATCCCCTGACCTGGGTTTAGCGGTGGGAAAGTCGCTTGTTGGGATAATCGCTGAATTCTTCTTTCAAAAATGAAACCCATCGTAACAGGTTCCTTTCTTGGGTACCTTAGGCTTTTAAAGGGTATCTCAATTTCTACCTGATAACCATCGGATTGAATGGAAGCTTTTGATACAAATACATAATCGGCTCCTATATCCTCCTTATTTGAGGATGACCGGCCATCCTCCTGGATTCCGCGCGGGTTAACATACATGGTAACAAGACTTTGCTGATCAAAGAATGTGTCGAAGTTAATGCAGACCCAATCTTCATTCTTGATCTGGTCGCGTGCCGATATCGTTGCCTTGAGTTTATCTGGTTCGGGGTCTTTACAATCGAATCCGATATATAGGTTTTCCTCGTCGTATGTGATCATCGCGACCGTTTCAAAAGCTGCAGGCGATCCAAAATCGGGCATATAGGATTTGAAATCAGAATAGCGTGTAAGAGTTTTCCAGATTTCATCATCGAGTTTCCCATCAATCAGTGGTGGTGTGGTGGTTTTTTCTACCCGGATAGGATCCTGAGAATAAAGGGCTGAAAAACAGATGTTAAATCCTAGTATTAGCAGGAATAATCTCATTTGTACAACGATGATTAGATAAAGAAGAGAGCAACACCGCAAACGGCTATCAACGAGCCAAGGATTTCCCTCCAGGTGACTTTTTCTTTAAGCAGGATTATGGCCGGGGGAATCAGCAGCACAGGAACCAGTGCCATGATTGTACTTGCGATGCCGGTAGTTGTATATTTAATGGCCATCAGGGAGAAAGAGACACCAAGAAAAGGGCCAAAAAATGATCCTGAAGTTACAAAACCTAAGGTCGAGGGCCGTTTAAAGGCAGGTTTCAGGAGGGACCATTTATTTAAGATTGCAAAAAGCAACACAAAACCAATAGTACCCGAAATCACCCGGATTTGCGATGAGGAAAACGGGTCAGCATTGCGCATGCCGAATTTACTGAACACTAATCCGATAGCCTGACAAGCCGCGGCACCCAGCCCAAATAGCAAGCCTTTTGCCGAATAATGAAAATTGAACTTATTGCCCGGGCGACGAAGAACAACGATAATGATCCCGATCAGGGTAATTGTCATCCCGAGTAATCCTCGGAGTGAGAACTTTTCTCCGACGATCATCCAGCCAAATAGTGTAGCCAGCGGGGGGGCCAGTGCCATAAGGAGGTTTGCTATCCTTGATCCTATGAGCGCGTAAGCGGAAAAAAGACAGAAGTCGCCCAGGACAAATCCGATGATACCGCTGACTGACAGCCATATCCACCCATGGAGGTCTATATCAGTGGGAAACAGGTTTCCATTGCGAATAATTGAAAGGAAACAGTAAAATACAAGTGCCAGACTTAACCTGAGGATATTGACGGCCAGAGAGCCAATGCGCTTAGCTGCCTGTTCAAACGACAGTGCGGTAACAGTCCATAAAACAGTAGTAGCGAGGGCAGCAAATTCTCCAGTATGATTTCCCATGGAACATCTCGTAGAGACGGATAAAACCGTCTTAAAATCCGCCTTTACCTACATCTTAAATTTCTTTTCTATCTCTTCGAGGTAGAGCCTGAACCGTTTATCGGTTTCTAAAAGGTTATTTACTGTTTTACATGCATGCAGTACAGTAGCATGGTCCTTCCCTCCGATTTGGGAACCGATGAGAGCCAGGGAGGATTTGGTCAGACTTTTGGAGAAATACATAGAGATTTGCCGTGCCTGAACAATCTCGCGCTTCCTGGTTTTCGAATGCATAAGATCAATCGGAATATTGAAATAGTCGCTCACCACTTTCTGTATATAGTCAATGGATA
>JAPLDV010000040.1 GCA_026391235.1 Bacteroidia bacterium
TAACATTTTATTTCCAAAATAGGCGAACATTTCCGGATAAGTAGCTTCCCGTTCGTCGAGTTGCGGTTTCGTATAGGATAAAACTGTATCGCCGTTGATGAGGTGGGTTATCCGCGAGTTTCCAAGTACGATGGCCTCAGCTTCAACCCACTGGTCGCCATTAAATGTTTTTGATGATGAATTGATGCAGTGAGGGGTGAACAGGGAGTCTTTCATTACCACATTGGTTCCGGGTGTGCAAAGGTTTCCTGTCGGCCGTTCACCCTCGCCCGATCCGCCCAGCAGCTGAAATTCGATAGAAGTGGGGAACGACTGGTCCTGTGTCATGCTGGCAGCCGACTGGCAATGCAGCATGATCCCTGAATTTCTGAAGGCCCAGCCTGCTCCGCCGGGAGTTTGCTGTCCAACAAAACGGTACTGAATACGGATCTTATAATAGGAAAACTTGTCCTTGTAAAAGATATGACCATACTGTCCGTCAAATTTCTGGTATTGATCATAGCTGGCGGTCAAAACACCGTCTTTCACCCTGAACGTGTTATTGAAATTCACGTTCAATGGAGATCCTGCGATTTTAATATCCCAGCCGGTCAGGTCCTTGCCGTTGAACAACGGGATCCACTCTTCTTTGGCGGGATCATTTTTTACTGTATTACAGGCGGTTATTGCCATAATACCCAACAGGAGCATAAGATTTTTCATAGATGTTTTACTTAAGGATTAGAGATATGGGATGAAAGGTCTTAAAGGATAATTCGATTTTACCGTTGGCCACAATGATAGGGTCTCCCACCTTCGCACCCCTGAGGTTGCATGGCTGGGCGCTCTTAAAATGAGACCCTTTGGGCAGAGTTATCGTAAGGCTACCGGTTTTTCCTGCTTTTTCCCAGATTCTTAATATCGTTCCTTCACCATCGGGATTTGGCCCAAAAGCAGTAACCAACAGCCCTTTATCTGAAAGACTGAGGCCCGACTGAACCACAGGCAGATTGCCGCCTTTATCGCTGCCAGCTGTTGCTACCAATGGGTGCCGGTGTTCCAGTGCCGGTGTGATAAGCGATTTTTCAGCCTCATAATCATCGATAAACCACATGAAAACCCGGGCATTCCAAGATCCTTCGATCCATTCAGTGAAGTTCGTGCTCCACTGATTGTTGTACAGGTTAAAAAATACATTGGATTTCGCAGGCACAAAATCTTTACTGTATTTCCACAGTCCGGGACGGTCGAGACTGATCCCGGGCAGATCCGGTGAATAGAGGCCGATTCCCTGGTTATGATCATCAAGAATGGCCAAACCTTCCTGTACAAAGCAATAATCAAAATTCGATTCTTCTACGAAGTCCACAGCAGGATCGGAAATGCCGCCGGTCCGGCCAAGCCTGAACCTGGGATTGTCAATATTCAGCGGGAAGCAGAGCCAGCCCCCTTCCGGCCAGGGGTCAGCCGGTTTTCCGTTGATGGCCCAGTTAACCTCTAAATAGGGCAGGCCGGCAACCAGCCGGTAACGGATACTGTAATCATGCGGCATAGTACCGCCATGAGAATAAGAAAGATAAACCGATACGGATTTTCCGGCTTTCTCAATCTGTACCTTGGGCATCACGCCGGTTGATGCACGGTACGGATCATCATTGAGGTTTATGCGCCCCAGCTCGGCGGGCGCCCAATCCCAGCCTCCCTTGATATAATCCTTGGCGTATTTATCGGTATTTTCTTTCCCAAACCGTTCATACAGATATTCGCCCATACCATATCCGGCTCCTGTTTTAACAAATTCCCGCCCGGATTTTTTATTGATCAGGGAAATAATATTCCCTGATTTTTTGTCTATCCCAATTTTGATAAACTCATTCTCCAGGATAAAATCGTTCTGGCCTGCTTCTGCTCCCTCTACTGAAACTGCTTCTGCTTCTGAAACTGGTTTTTCAAATGCCTGGACTGACACGGCGTACGTTTTATATCCCAATGAGGGAACATCCTCCGCCATAAAGGTGATCAGATTTCCCTCATTGCTAATGGGGATGATCTTCCCGGTTTCCATGTCCTTGAGGGCTTTTGCCGGGAACCAGCCAGAGTGCTGGTTCAGTGTGATCCAGCCGGTTCGTTTCCATGGGAGAGGGTTGTAAACCACAATACGGTTGCCTGCAACTCCCACTGCAGTAGTTAATTCCTCCATTTTTCTTGAATAAGTGCCCTTGTCGAGTATCTCTGCTTCTAAAACATGCCGGCCCTTCTCCCTCCACGACAGTTCAATTTTGTCGAACGTTCCGGCTGATCTCAGCCTTCTGAATTCATCACCGTAGCACCAGTAGCCTGATGATCCGTGCGACATGGCGAGTCCGAACGTGTGCTCGTCGAACAAGAGGCTTTGCTCATAGATATCCTTGATCTTGCCGGTTACATCGTTCGGGGTTCCTCCCCACATTTCGAGCTGGGTGCTGAGGATTTCCAGTCCGATGGCATCAGCTTTCACTTTTCCTGCTGCTTTTACTTCCTCGGGCATCGACATATAACCGTGGATCCAGGTGTCGGGCATATCGCCCCTGATAACCGGCAAATCCGGCTTCTCTTTCATGATGGCATCGTAAAAGTCCGACATCCTTCCGATGGTCAGCTTGGCATTGGGAGCCAGCTTACGGGCAGCATCAAGCGTTTTGATCACTTCATCTATCGGAGGCGCTCCCACATTATCGTTGGTATGGATGATGGCTATCCAGGTTTTGAAAGGCCAGTCATCAGCAGGGATGATGTCGGTGCCGTAATAGGCCTCCCAGTAAAGGGTCATCAGCCTCGACTGATCGGGCCCTTCCCACCAGAATAATACCGGAACTTTGGGAGAGCTGGAAGCCGAATTGCAGCCGATCTGGAGGAAATCCACACCGGCATTTTTCAGCAGGGTAGGGAGGAACCAGGAGTGGCTCGGAACATCGGTCAGCTTTGCATCCCGCGGAAGTTCGAGCCCATGGTCACGGGCTATCTTCGACGAGAATTGCATGCTTCTGGTCAAAGCTTCAGGGGTGCCCGCTTCGGTTTCAAAGGTAAATGGCAAGGCATGTACCACAAACCGGCCATTCCGGATAGCATCGTCGATCACCTTTTTGGATTCGCCCGATCTGTTTTCCAGGATTTCTTTCATCGGCCAGCCGGGAACCGTCCAGCGGAACTGATTATCGGCAGGCATGGATTTCGACTCATCGAGGGTTTTGAGCGTTTCATTGATCATCGAAGTGCTGTATTTCTGCACGATACGCTCGGCCAGATCGGTATACCCGATATCGAAATGCGTTTTAAATACAAAAATGATCTGCTCCAGCTTCAGGTTCGGTTTCCGGTCCTGGCCGAAACTTAAATTATATATTATGCTGAATATCAGGATAAAAACAAATATTTTTTTCATTTCTTCAATTCCATTCGGGTTACAATAATCAAATCTTTCATGCATTGCGGATCGGGATAGTGCCAATCCAGATAAACATCGACCGGAAACTTTGCATCGGTCAGATTGATGGTACTTCCTTCCGGTAAAGTTTGAAACCGCAAGGTATCCTTTTCAATTTTGATGAACCATCCGCTGCAGCACATGCATTTCCGGTAATCAAAACCCAGGATGGTGCCGGAATCCTGGTAGCCATGGTCCTTGCGGCAACCAGTCAGCAGGGTGGCGAGGAGCAGGAGGGTAAGTAAGTGTTTCATGGGTATCGGGTATCGGGTATCAGGTATCGGGTATCAGGTATCAGGTATCAGGTATCGGGTATCAATTGCCACGGCATCTATGCCGTGGGTCAGGTTATCACACATAATCATGGCTTTAGCCCAATATGCCTGGATTGAGGTTCATTGATTCAGTGATTTTTTTCTTCCAAATATAAGGCATCGACAAAGTGATGGTTAAAGATTCCGCATCTTTTAAAAAAAGTATCAGCTTGTTCGGGAATCCAAGAATTCTTCCGGTTTCCATGTTTATGATCTCACTAAATAAAACCTTCTGGTCTGATGATCCGGCAGAAAGGAAAACCAGCTGGCCGGATAACAGGAGAGCCCGTCCCGGAGTAAAGGACTGGTCGAAATTCGACCTGTAAGCTTTACTTGTTAAAACCGGAATTTCGCTGCCGGAATAAGGGATGGTTTTTTTACGTTTGGTAACTAAGCGAAAATCCATCAATGCGAGAAAAAGTCCAAAGGTGAATCCGGCGGCAAAATCAAAAGCCAGTCTCAAAAACAAGTGACCACCGGCTTCCCAGAAGAAAGAATTGAGGAGTCCGAGAAATAAACACCCCAACCCAAGTGCAATAGCATTAATAAGATAGCGTAACCGATAAACCCAGTTAATCAGCACTTTTTGCTGATAGAAGGCGATAAAGATCACTCCGATCAGTACACCCTCCATCGAAATATGATAAGCCATGGATGTAGGAAATATCAGGCAGAAAATCAGATAATAACCTATTAACCAAATGATTATCAGAAAAATCGTGTAAATCGGTTTAGTTTTGTTGGTCATTTTCGTAAGATTCTTCTCAAATATAGGAAAACTTGCCCCCCCTTTCAAATCCCCGGATTTTTCGTAATTTTTGGCCTTCATTAACAAACAAAATATCCCAAAATGACAACCAGGCGCGATGTGTTGAAAACAATGGCTTTATCAGCCTTTGCACTGCCACTGCTGGCCAAAACCGGATGGGCAGCAAAACTCAGCGGAATGAATGAGCTTCGTGAAGGATTTGCGATTCCCCGGGTTCCGGGTGCCGATGATCCTGAATTCTGGGCAAAAATCCGCGATCAGTTCATGCTCCGCCGGGACGAAGTGTTTTTTAATACCGGAACCCTGGGTGCAATGCCACGCGTAGTCGTCGCCCGAATGACCGAACACCTGCATGTTGTTGCATCAAATATTGCCGAGTGGGATTATGCAGCAGATGGCGATATGATGACGGGTTATTTTCCATACGAAGGAATTCGCACGAAGGCCGCTAAACTGATGAATGCTGACATGGGCGAAATCGCACTCACTGAGAATGTTACCATGGCCATGAGTTTTGTTTGCATGGGGATGCAGCTATCGAAGGGCGATGAGGTGATCACCAGCGACCAGGAGCACGGAGGCGGGAAAAGTTCCTGGCAGGCACGGCAAAAGCGTGATGGGATCATCTACCGGGAATTCGCTATACCCAAACCTGCCCATTCGCCGAAAGAGGTCCTGGATATTGTGGTTAACTCATTCACCAAAAAGACAAA
>JAPLDV010000335.1 GCA_026391235.1 Bacteroidia bacterium
ACAGAAATACCAGCCTTGCTCTGCCTCTGACCAATAGTTGTATTTTGGATGATACCGGGTATCAATCTTTATTGCCTGCCGACTTTAATAAGTATGACAGGCGGGTTGCCGGACAGATTTTCTTTAGAATTGGTTTAACTTTTTAAGGAGGAGGAGCATTATGAAAACTATGAAAACAACTATATATCATTTGATTCTGGTTCCTGTAATACTACTGTTTCTTACTACCTGCAAGGAGTCGGAGGTTAGAGACTGTGAGAACCAGCCTCTGGTTTCCATTACAATTACCGGACAATGGTTCTGTTCCGAAGAGCCTGAAATTAAAAAGGTTGTGACCGATGGAACTTGTAGAATAACTATTGGTAAGGACATAGTATTTAGTGGGAAGTTTAATCCACAAGGAGTATATACTACATTGCCAATACCAAACAGTCAGTGCGGACTTTCCAATGTCAAAATTGTAGCTTCTGCGTATGGAGATGTGAAAGTCGACTCTTTTGCCATTTTTTGTTGTTCAAAAACTTTAGAATATACTTTTGAGAATAAAAATTGTGTCGTTGAACCGGTTACCTGCAATAAAATTGATACAACTCTTCGTCTGACAATAAGATCATCAGGTAATTGTGTTCTACAGAATGCAACTTTTAACGACCTTAAATACAATCGTATAGCCCTGAACAGCCCAAACGGAGACAGAATCAAGCTGGATGTCACAAGTCTCAAAAACACCGGCGGCAGGATCTTCGCCAAAGTGCCGGAGACAAACCTCAGCGAGGATTATCAGGTGATTGATAATGTTAAAAGCTTTTCGATATGCTTTGATGTGGATCGTTCTGTAATCGGGACCATTGATCCCGTAACATTTGAATTGCCGGCTGAGTGTATCGATGTTAATGGCGCTGCGATTAAGAGTGGTATGGTTACAATTATTGTGAATGCGGAGATTTGTGATCCCGTTATCTGTAACTGTCCGTTTGATAATGCCAGGGAACAAAATTATTCTGTCGGAAAAGTTGTTGTAAATGGACAAGGAACTCTAACCCCGACTATTTTTCAGTTGGGGAATCTGGGGGAAAATTGCATTCTGCAAATCGACGACATAAGAAGATTGCCCAATGGTGGTGATCCAACCATAGCCGGCGAGGGAGAGGCCTGGATAATTGAAATGCCAGCACCTCAAACCAGAATAAGAAGAAATGGAAGCTTTGCCATTACAGCCTATTTCAGGCCCACTAGCCTGAATTCATTGCTTTATACCGAACGTTTTGCCGTTTACACCACATTGTACAATGATAGCTCTCCTCAAACTCTGATTGATAGTTGCTTATATACTTTCTCACGTTCGGGTGAAACCTGTGAGAATGTTTGTCCTCAGATAACGGTTCTGGGAGAAATTGCCTGGCTCGTCGTCCCCAATAAACCGGATGAACAAATTACGGCTGGTTTACCTATGGACTTTAGACCGGGGATTATTACAGAGCAATTAAAAGCCACAATGGTAATTGAAAGTTGGGGAAAAGTTAAAAATCGGATTATTTCAAGCTTTGGAATTACCCTGCCTGATGGTGACTACTGTTCAAACGTCAATGTAAATGTAATTGAACACAAAGTCGTCGGCAAACCTGATGACAGTGAATTTTTTATTCCTAAAATGTCCAATAATGTACTGGGGACCAGTAATAAACAAGCGGATTTAACAATTACCTTTGAAACTCCCTCTCTGGAGCGGCATTTAAGCAGCGGACACGGGGACACCTATTCTTGCGGATTTTTAATAACAGCTGTAAATGGCACCGGCGTTGAAATATGCCGGCAGGAAGTAGAGCTGGATTTTGTTGTCAGTAGCGCAGGCGGAATCGGAGATGAGGATAACGATACAGAAAGAACGCAGGAGTTAGTCATTCTGGCAGCGTTTAGTCAAATTTCAGATAATTCACCGACAAGATCCTATCATGTGTATCACATTGATGAATTTGACGCTTTGCTGCAGAATTATGGTGCGCGAAAAACCTTAACTCCTAATTTCGTGACCACCACCATTCCGTACATGCCTAAAAACGTTGAATTTAATATTTATGTGGATGTAGATTCAGCCGAAAATGCAGCAGCTAATTTTCAACAAAGGCCAAAATTATATCTGGTAAATACCACTGCCAATAATTTTTCGAATATCACTGCCACACCGGTAGCTTCTTTCACAACCCAGAAAGATTTCGATCAGGCCATTAAAGATATGAGCCTGATGCAGACTATAGAAAGCAGTCAGTATTACCAGGGGTCAAATGCCGGAATGAAATGGGCGGATGTCGACCGGAGGGGCAAAGACAGCTTTGGGGCCTATATGGGATTAACAGTCAAACCAGGCGAGGTATACATGGTTTACGATACAACTGAGCCTCCTACAATAATAAGTGGTTACACAGTTCACAGGGGAGTTGCGCTGATCTATATTTCAGCGGTCAAATCCCGCGAAGAAAATGCCGAACCAACGTCGGGTGGAATTGATAAGGGATCGATATCATTCTACGTTCAGTATCCTGTATACGTAAAATAAAATTGGAAAAACTAACATTATGAAGACGATAATAAAATTATTCAGTTTCGTTGGTATCTGCATTCTAATCGTTATCGGATGCCGGCCAAAACAAGAACTTAGTATAACAAAGCCTGTTCAGGTTGAAGGAAAAAGTTCAACCCTGGCTGCAATTTTGAGGACTCCTATTAACAGTGCCGACAAAAAGGAGATTGAATCGAATATTTATATGGATAAAACCTATCTTATCCTGCAAAATCAGGAGGACCGGTTTAAAGACAATGCTCCTTTTATTGAATATCTGGATGGAGGCAAAAAAGAAAGACTCTGGTTTGCCTCGAGCCGGGCGGATACTGTTCTTTTTAATGGAAAAAGAACTAATCGGTACCAGCAGATTTATTACTGCGAAAGAGAGGTTGGAAAGGGCCAGGGGCCCAAAGAAGGCTGGGGTTTGCCAACCCTGCTGAGCACCCGGACGGACAACCCTTTTATGGCAGATGTTGTTGCGGCTTTTAACAAGTCGACCAAAGGTGCGGCGACTATTGCCAATAATATAATGATCCTATCCTGCGACCAGATTTCAGCAACCGGCAACAGTGAGTTTAAGGATCTTTGGGAGATAGCCAGGGTTGACGGAGCATTCACCAATCCCAAACCCCTGCAAAGTCTTTCCAATACGAATACCTGGGAGTCGCAGCCGGCTTTGTCACCAAATGGTAAACACCTGTTTTTCGTGTCAAACCGGAAGGTTAATCCTTCTGATTTTAGTTACAAAAATGAAGTTGCATCCAATCAAATCAATATTCTTTACAGCTTCAAGGAAAATGGACAATAAAGGAGATCTATTCAAATTCTAATCAAGTAACTCCTCATGTATTGTATAACACAGAAAAACTTTTATTCTCATCAAACCGGGAAGGCAATTATCAGATCTATGAGGTTGGTATTACACTTGATGATAACAACGGTGGTTACAAAATCGACCAATCAAGCCTGAAACCCCTCAGCTACAACGCCATTAACACGAACGCTGTTCCTCCTGCCAGGATAATAATAAATGACAATAATAATCAGCAATATCCATTTCTCTATTTCAACGCTGTAAACCAAACAACCCCCAGAGCCATTTTTTGGTCATCAGATGCCCCGGATGGTTTTGGAAGTTTTGATTTGTATGGCTGTGCCGTTCCTTTTGAGGTGAAAGTACACGTTATCCTGGCCGATAGGTTCGATAAAAGATTCTCGGAACCTATAGGTAATTCCATATTAAAGGTTGATGGTTTTCTCCAGGAAACAAGAAATGAACAAAGCACCACATTTTCATTGTATTCGCATTTACAGTATACCATTTGGGGCGGATCAACTGCACAAACTTATAATTGCAACCTTGATCCATCGTATATCCATATAGGGTATTCCGAAATAGTGGATCAAAAACCTTTTGTCAAGGAGATCCATCAAACCCTGATGACCGGTCCGGCGGCTAAATCTCAATTAACGCAGCGTTTTGGGCATCTTCCCTTAGATAAGGTATTTCGCGACACCAGTTTGGTTGATACCGTATATATCACAAGAGCCTGGAAAAAGAAGGAACCCTGCCCGGGAAAACTAAACATTGAAGTAAAAAACAGATCAGTTGCCTATTTTCAGACTGGCTACTGGGAAGTAAATACTACAGAAAACCTGAAAAGAGATTTGAAGGCGCTGCATGAAGGTTTCCAGGTTGATGACGACAATGATTATATGGATCCTACTGAAA
>JAPLDV010000181.1 GCA_026391235.1 Bacteroidia bacterium
GATCCTGAACTTTTTCGATTGCCGGCTTCCAGAAAGCAGGAATTTTATCGTAACCGAGAATTACGCCGAGGATACCTGCAGCGGTTGCCGGATTACAATCCGAATCTTGTCCGCACCGTGTGGCGATATCCATGGTTTTGTAGAAATCCTTCTGGCCGTAAAGCAAGCCTATGACCACGTATGCCGCGTTTACTGAAGCATCGATGTTAAATGCATTGAATACTCCTTCCGGGCAGCCTTTTTCCGAAGTATGTTTCTTTTCAAACTCAAACCAGCATTGCTTCCAGTCATCCGGATATTGTTGATGCCATTTAATCACATCACTGACAGCCTGATAGAACTTACTTTTTTCAGGAACAGGTTTTAAGCCCCGGGCAACAATAAAATCAATATCATCGGAAATAAATGCTGTTGCATACATTGCAGCCATGAAAACGCCGCCATACCAGCCATCGCCGTAATTCATGATGTGGCCGGTTCGATCGCATATTTCGGAAGCTGTATTGATCATTCCGGGCGACATCATTCCGGCAAAGTCGGCTTCGATCTGAAAATCGATATCATCGGCATGCGGATTATTCATCCAATATCCGGATGCCGGCGGCATAATTCCGTTCAGAATATTATATCGGGCCGCCTGGTTGGCATGCCATAGTTTATAGTCGTCGTGTGCAAACGAAACCGCAAATGAATCAGCAGGTGCATCAAGCCCTACCCGCTCAAGTACCTCGATAAATGTAAGATCCATGTAAACATCATCGTAAAGGCCAGGATCCGATTCGAAAACCTCTTTGATATAATCGTCGTACCACACCCACTGCTGGTAGTCCTGAATCATGGTTCCCTTGAATTTAAACTCAGTCGGTCCGCCAAAAGTGCATCCGATTGTTTGCCCTGCCCAGCCGCCTTTGATTTTGTCTTTAAGTGCACTGACTGACAGGGTGGCTTTTTCAGGAAGCACTGATTCCTGCTTGCTTTTGCTTCCGCAGGAGGCCAGGAGCAACCAGGCAGATAAAAGCAAGATACAGTTTGTTCCGTGTTTCATTTCGAAAGTGGTTGGGGCAAATTGCTTACCGGAGGCATCTCCGAATAAATCACAATATCGTTAATGCGAATTTCATAGTCAGGAGCAGGGTTAATCCATTTAAGCCTGACATTGTGCTTACCTTCAGCTAATTGGTATTTCCAGGCAGGCTCAAGCCGGCGGGATGTGTTTTTCATAGGCAGCTTAACCTTTTCGTCGGGTTTGCCATCAATATACACTTCCAGTTCAGCTACATACGGGTCGTTGGGTTCGGCAAGGCCAAAAACCTCCGAACCAACTCTTTTCGAAACGCGATCAATATAATCTTTATCTATTTTGGACCTTTTCACGAGATTCCCATAGAAAATGTATCCGTTACCAACAAAGTCGTACGAAAGTTCATCGGTGAATGAGCGGTCATATCGATCGCGGAATGTTGGAAAGGTTTTTTCAAAATTCTGCTCAAAAGCCACAGGAACAGGCGGTGCAAGTGGTATCACCACCTGGTCACCATCGATAGATCCTCCGGCAATACTTATCATACCTAAGGCATGCTTAAAGCTTAATTCGTATGCTTTACTCAGCGACATGGGTATTCCATCAAAGTTAAGTAATTCAATTTCCTGAAGCGGCTTGAGCCAGAATTCAGGGATCTTTGAATATCCGTGCATTACACCCAGTACTCCGCCCACCGTTGCCGGATTACAGTCGGAATCCTGGCCGCAGCGGGCCGCGATATCCAAAGACATTGTAAAGTCGCCTTTACCGTACAAAAGTCCTATGACAGAGTATGCTGCATTTATTTTTGCATCGATATTAAAAGAGAGGAACACCCCTTTTGGGCAGCCAACATCTTTGTTCCATTTTTTCTGCAGTTCGAACCAGGTTGCCTGCCAGTCGCCGGGATACTGATTGTGCCATTTGATAACATCGGCAATGCAATCATGAAATTTTGTTCCCTCCGGGATGGTTTTCAGCGCCTGCTCAGCGATATCATTCACATCATCATAAATAAAAGCGAGCGAATACAAAGCTGAAACGAACACCCCGCCATACCAGCCATCGCCGCTATTCATGATATGCCCTACCCTGTTGGCAATTTCAGATGCAGAGTTCACCATTCCAGGTGCCATCAAACCGATAAAATCAGCTTCGATCTGAAAATCCAGGTCATCGGCATGGGGATTATTTTTCCAGTTACCTGAATTTGGGGGCATGATCCCATTAAGGATGTTATACCTGGAAGCCTGGTTTGCATGGGCAAGATGGTAAGCCGTTGATGCCCAATGATGTGCAATTGTATCCATGGAAACATCCAAACCATATTTCTCAAAAACATCCACAAAATTCAGATCCGTATAAATATCATCAAACAGTCCGGGCTTTTTATCCCACCAGTATTTGACATAACCTTCGCGCCACGGAATATTCTGATAATCAGGGATGATTGATCCCTGATATTTGAATTCGACCGGGGCACCGTAAACCACACCGATGGTTTGCCCGGCCCATCCGCCTTTAATCTTGTCCATCAGCTGCTGCCGGGTGAAGGTGGCTACAACCGGTGCTACTTTACCAGCGGGATCATTTGGATTATGTATTGCATTCTGCGCAAATGTTTTAATGATATACACTCAATTCGGTTATAGAAGTAAAGCCTGAAACCTGTTTGGTATATTTATTCCAGTGATCCTGAATTTTGGCATCCCCGATGATCCTGATTGCCTTGGTTTCGACCGGCATAAAGCTGATCACGTATTCCACAAAGTGCGGCTGAAAAAACACGATGTCAGTCGCCGGCAACGGAGGTGTAACAGAGATCTTCTCAACCGGTATCCATTGTCCGGATTCATTCATATATTGAACGTTGAGCGAAGTAAACCAGCCGCCGAATTCCTCGAGGCAACCGGTATGCAGTGCGAGCATACTTATTTTCTGCGGGTTCTTCCAGCCGTAGCCGTAGTAGTCAACTTTAGGAATCCTGGCTTTAGCTGCCAGGCTGTAAAAAACAGAACCGGCACCGCTGGTTTTTCCATCGTTAATCACGTCTACATCCTTGGCATACATCGACTTACCGAAGGTATACCAGCAGGAGTCGAGTACTTTTTCGTTGAGCTGACGAACATTGGCCAGAATAGAGTCGGCGGTCGGAGCAAAATTTTTAGTTCGCACGAGGAGATCAAACTCTCTGGTAATCTTAGGATTCCCATTATCGAGCTGAAGGGTGATTTTCGAATATCCTGCCGCCCCGGGAATCCCGGTGAGCCGGCCCTTTGAAAAGGTGAGCCCTACAGGCAAGGTGCCGGAAATCAGGCTCCAGTTGTACACCTTGTTGGCTTCGGTATAAAATGTATAATCAACAGGTTTGCCGATTTCCATTTGCGGCAAAGGTCCGAGGCAAAATTCCACCGGAGGATTATAAACAGCCTCCGGATTTATTATAAGCACCTCATTCCCAGACTTACCAGATATTTTGCCACCCTTAAATCTGACCAGATCAATTGCATTCTTTACTGTTTGATTGATCATATCAGAAATTTTAGCATCTGGCAGATCGAACCGGGTAATATTTATTGTTGAAAGGTTCCTTCCAACCTTCGACCGGCAGGTATAGATTTTCCGGCAATCCTTTCATTCCGTTGATCACACCCAACAGTCCTGCGACAGTAGCAGCCTGGTTATCCGCATCAAAACCCAGGGCACACGACAGGTCGAGGGTACGCTGGAAATCACCCTGGCCATACAACAATGCCAGTATTGCGCAGGCTCCGTTAAGGTTGGCATTCCAGATGGTTTTAGTCATATCGGGCTCGTCGGTGTAATACTTCTGTGCCATTTCTTTCCGGGAAGCTTTCCAGTTGTTGGGAAACCTGGCATGCAGCGCAATCATATCCTTCACTGTTTGAGTGAAACGCCCCCCGGCCGGTAATGACCTTAAACCGGTTTCGATCAGTTCAGTAATATCACTTACGAAAAAAGCTGCCGAGTACATGGCTCCGTAAAAGATTGTTGGTTCCACACCCCAGTCATCGCTTGTTATGCGTGCGGCCCAGTCGGATTTGGATGCAGCATATTTTACCATACCTGGGGCTGTTACGGCCCATATTTCGTTAATAAGCTGAGGATCTATTTGATACCAATGCGGATTTAAAAGTTTGCTGCCGGTAAATGGCGGTGTATATCCGAAATGCATCAGTCCCAGTGCAGCCCGGTTAGCCAGCCACACCCGGTCGCGGATATGGTACATCCAGGCATCGCGAAGCTGGGCATACGAAGGTTCCGGGCCATATTTCCGCATCTGAAGCAGGTACATATATTCAACATCCGTGTCGTCATCAGAAAAGGCACCGTTGTATTGTTTAAGTTTATCCAGATTTTTTGTATACCCATAAGGCCAATTCTCAGGACCGGGAGCATTGATATATTTTCCTTCGTGCGGCAATCCATAAATATTACCGATCATCTGGCCAATCCATGCAGCTTCAACTTTATCACGCAGTTCGCTGACTTTTATTCTGGAAGGCTGGCTCCCGCATGAAACAACCGGATGAAGACTCACAATGGCAGTCAGAAAACACCATACAGGCAGGGTTGGTAATTTCATTTTAATCTAAGGGATTCTGGACCAGGTTTGAATTCGTTGCCAGCACGGATTGGGGAATCGGGAATAGTTTTGCGTTGGTGCCCGACGCCGGTTTGTTCCACCAGGGGTTACCCCAGACGCCGAATCGAATCTGATCCTGCCTCCGGTGTCCTTCCCAGGCGAACTCACGGCCAAGTTCGTTCAGGAATTCTGCGGCTGTTAAATCTGATGCCTGCAAAGGCTGAATACCTGCCCTGGTTCTGATTTTCTGAAGATCAGCATCATTCAGCATTTCTCCGGCGCGGCCCAGG
>JAPLDV010000511.1 GCA_026391235.1 Bacteroidia bacterium
CCGTGCAGCCTGGTTGGCATGCCAGAGCGGGTACGGGGCATGGGCGAAAGCCAGGGCATGACTGGCAGCGGGAGCATCGATGCCCTCCTTTTCCATCACCTCCATAAAGGTGAGATCCATGTAAATATCATCGTATAAACCCGGCGAATTATTAAAATACCAGGCAACCCGCGTGCTGTCCCAGGGAATCGGCTGATAATCCTGAATCATCGTTCCGGGGTAACCGAACTCGGTTGGACCGCCATACGTGCATCCGATCACCTGCCCGGCCCAGCCTCCTTTGATCTTATCCTGCAGGTCATTGACAGTAATGGTACTCTTCTTTTCGGGCTTTATATCCGGCTTCATCGCAGGCTTGCATGCGCCGAATGATATAAAAATGACGATAATAAGATATAAATGTCTCATGATGAAAGGTTTAGAATTAATTGCTTCATTTTCTCATCGGTTTCAACACCTAAATTTACTACATTTGGAGCCAATAAAATTTGGACATTGTTGGACAGCATGTAAAGTTGGAGAATCTTGAAAAGAAAATTCATAACTAATCTGGTCCTGATCATTCTCTTGAATCTGTTGATCAAGCCGTTATGGATATTTGGCATTGACCGGCACGTTCAAAATATGTTTCCGGACCAGTTCGGATGGTACTCCGCCCTGTTCAATTTTTCTTTTATCCTCAGCATTCTTTTCGATCTGGGCCTTACGAATTATAATAACCGACATATCTCGCAGAATCACCACCTGCTGCAAAAATATTTCTCCAGCATCGTTGTCTTGAAACTTATCATGGCCCTGCTGTACGGACTGGTCGCATTCGGTATCGCCATAGCTCTTGGATACACCCAGCAGTTGAACCTCATTTTCTTCCTGGTCCTGAGTCAAATACTGGTATCCTTTACCTTGTATCTTAGATCCAATGTGGCTGGTATGCAGATGCATACAGCCAATTCAATTATTTCAGTCCTCGACCGCGCCCTGATGATCGGGTTTTGTGCGATACTTATCTGGGGAAGGATACGAGGTTTTACTTTCAGTCTTGCCTGGTTTGTTTATGCCCAAACTGCTGCCTATTTCCTCACCGCTGTCATCTGCTTCCTTATTGTAGCCCGGAAATCGAAGTTCACGAAATTGCATTACGACCATAAGTTTTTCATTGTGGTGATCCGGCAATCCTGGCCGTATGCCCTGCTGGCCCTTCTCATGGTGGCCTATACCCGGGTAGATGTGATCATGCTCGACAAAATGTTCCCCTCCCCTCATGGTACCATTGAGGCCGGTATTTATTACAATGGTTTCCGGCTATTCGATGCAACCTATCAGTTTGCGCTGCTGTTTGCTGTGCTGCTGCTGCCGATGTTCAGCAAGATGCTCAAGGAAAAACAGGATGTCCATGGACTTACACTGCTTTCTTCTCTCTTGCTGTTTATACCGACCATCGCCCTGGCTATCGGCTCCCAGGTGTATCGTACCGAGATCATGGACCTGCTCTACGATCATAATGTCCGGGAATCCTCAGCTTTTTTCGGTATTCTGATGTTCTCGTTTCTGGGAATGGCCGGCACAATCATTTACGGAACCCTGCTTACTGCGAATGGAAATCTGAAGGCGCTGAACATAACATCCGCAATTGCATTGGTAATCAATATTTTGCTGAATATAATACTCATTCCGCGTTACGAGGCGTGCGGCGCAGCAATCTCCTGCCTCACCACGCAGGTATTTGCCGGTTTTTCACAATATGTTATCACGGCTGTGAAATTCAAATTCAGATTAAATTATGGATTGATATTCCGTCTGATCATTTATATATCCGGAGTAATCCTCCTGGGCATCGGATCGTATCGGTTGGAATTAGTCTGGTGGATTAGCTTCCTCGGGATGCTTACTGCTTCAATGATTTTCGCGATGTTATTGAACCTGATCGATCTCAAAGCAATGGTGCGCCTGATCTTTTCTTCAGAACCTTAGTCTGACAGCAGCTTTATAAAAGATATAAATGTTTTAATTGAACTGAAATTATGGTAAACCGACGAAATTTTATCAAATCAACCGGTTTGGCCGGTGGTCTGATCCTGGCAGGCGGGACCAGCTCCTTCGCCAGCTCACTGTCAGGGTTGGCCTTTGAATCAAAGCGTCCGCCCCGCAGGGACCGTAAATTCATTTCCGATGCTGTGGAGTCCACTATTAAGGATATCAAAGCATCGATAAAAGATCCCGAGATGGGATGGCTGTTCGAGAACTGTTTCCCGAACACCCTCGATACCACCGTTACTTTCAGCGAAAAGGATGGTAAACCCGACACCTTTGTCATTACCGGAGATATTCATGCGATGTGGCTGCGCGATTCATCTGCCCAGGTATGGCCCTATCTGCCGCTGGCATCCAAAGATGCCAAGCTGAAGAAATTATTGGCAGGGGTGATCAATCGTCAAACAAAGTGCATCCTGATCGATCCCTACGCCAATGCCTTTAATGATGGCCCGGCCGATAGTCCGTGGAAGGGCGATCTTACCGATATGAAACCAGAGCTGCATGAACGCAAATGGGAGGTCGATTCGCTCTGTTACCCGATCCGTTTGGCGCATCAATATTGGAAGGTTACCGGTGACGATTCGGTTTTCGACACGGATTGGGAAAATGCCATGGGACTGATTCTGCAAACATTTCGCACCCAGCAGCGGAAGAAAGACCGGGGGCCCTATAAATTCCAGCGTGTTACCGGCTGGCAGACCGATACCGTTGCTGGTGGAGGATATGGAAATCCGATCCAGCCGGTGGGAATGATCTGCTCCATCTTCAGGCCTTCCGACGATGCCACCATCTATCCCTTCCTGATCCCTTCGAACCTCTTTTCGGTCACCAGTTTGAGGCAACTGGCTGAAATATTATTGAAAATTAAGGGTAATACCCTGATGGCAAAGGCGGCAAACGACCTGGCCGACGAGGTTGAAAAGGCCATCAATGCTTACGCAATTTCCGAACATCTCACATTTGGCAAAATGTATGCTTTCGAAGTGGATGGATACGGAAACAGCCTGTTCATGGATGATGCCAATGTGCCAAGCCTGCTTTCGATACCTTATCTCACCGGGATGGATTCTGCCAATGAAGTTTACCGGAATACGCGCAAGTTCCTGCTCAGCTCCTCCAATCCATACTATTACAAGGGTAATGCTGCTGAAGGCCAGGGCGGGCCCCATTCAGGTGTCGACATGATCTGGCCGCTCGGAATTACCATGCGCGCCTTGACCTCCAAAGATCCGGAGGAGATCGGTTTCTGCCTGAAAACGCTGAAAACAACCCACGCAGGCACCGGATTTATGCATGAATCATTCAATAAGGACGATGCGTCCAATTTTAACCGCAAATTGTTTGCCTGGGCCAATACCCTGTTCGGAGAGCTGATCCTCAAGGTTCACTCCGAACAACCAAATTTGCTAATGTGATAATTTAAGAAACCTGATACCCGAAACCTGATAACCGACAACTAACTATGAATCAACACGTTACCATAGGCATCGACATCGGGGGCACCAATACCAAGATTGGCGTTGTGAATCCTGATGGAAAAATTCTGGCGCATAGCCGGATTCTTACTACAAATTACCCAAAGATTACTGAATTTGTTGCAGCACTGGATTCGGAAATTCATGGCCTGCTTGAAAAATCGGGAGATGTGGAACTTGCAGCCATCGGCATCGGTGCACCCAATGGCAACTATCATAAGGGAACCATTGAGCAGGCACCAAACCTGGCTTGGAAAGGTATTGTTCCATTGACCGATATGCTCAAGAAATTCTTTCCGGTGCCGGTGGTTCTAACCAATGATGCCAATGCGGCTGCCCTGGGTGAAATGATCTACGGCGGAGCCAAAGGGATGAAAAACTTCATCATCCTGACCCTGGGAACCGGACTGGGCAGCGGGATAGTGATCAACGGCGAGCTTGTTTATGGCAAAACCGGATTTGCCGGAGAGATGGGCCACCTGACCATGGAGCCCTTTGGCCGCGAGTGCGGATGCGGTCGCGAGGGGTGCCTCGAAACTTATGTTTCAGCCACGGGTATCGTGAATACCGTTTTTGAGCTTTTCGCCGAACGTCGCGATCCGAGTGCTTTGCGAAAGATTCCTTTCGATGAGCTCACCTCTAAAATGATCGCAGAGGCAGCTGACCGGGGCGACCAGATCGCTCTGGCAGCTTTCGAACAGACCGCAGAAATGCTGGCCACGGCTATCTGTAACGCAGCCGCCTTCTGCAGTCCCGAAGCGATCTTCCTGTTCGGCGGACTTGCCCTGTCGGGCGACCTGCTCCTCGATCCGCTCAATAGATTTGTCGATGAAAACATTATGGGCTATTACCGCCGGTCTTTTAAAATATTACAATCCTGCCTCAGCGAAGCCGATGCCGCCATTTTAGGAGCGAGCGCGCTGGCGGTGAAGGCTATAAGACAATAATCGACCTCACCCCCGACCCCTCTCCCGCGTTCGCAAGCTCACGGGAGAGGGGGGAGCGCTCTGGCGAAACAACCTGTACTTTGCAACCGACAACTGACAACCGACAACAATCACAACAACTTGTATGAAAACTATCCTCGTTCCCTACCTCATCTTTTCTTCGTTGCTGCCCGATATGGCTGAAATTTCCAAGGCTCTTGATAAACTTGGTGATGGGTATGCCATCGACCGGGTGAACTGGCCCGGTTATGAGTATCAGCCAAAAGTCAGGTTTAATATCGGCTATGGAGAAAAAGAGATCTATATTAAGTATTACGTTCATGAGCAATATGTTATGGCTCAAAAGAAGAAGGCTAATGAATCGGTGTGCGAGGATTCCTGCGTGGAATTCTTTGTGTCTCCTGATTCTGATGGCATCTATTATAATTTTGAATTTAATCCAATCGGAACCTGCCTGTTAGGCAAAGGAACCGGCAGGGCCGACAGCAAGAAGGTTGATCCGGAGTATATCAGCAAGATCCGCCGGCTGGGCACCATGGGAACAATTCCTTTTGATGAAAAAACCGGTGACCAGTACTGGGAACTCACGGTTGCCATACCCCTGGAAGCTTTTGCCGGGAAGGACATTAAAACCCTGTCGGGCAAGGTGTTCAAGGCCAATTTTTATAAGTGCGGAGATAAACTCACCAAGCCTCATTACCTGACCTGGAATCCGGTAGGCACTGCGAATCCGGATTACCATCGGCCGGAATATTTCGGTACTCTGCAATTTGAAAAGAGGTAATTATGCTTCGCTTCGCTCCGCTAATTATGCTCGCTGCGCTCGCTAATTGTGCGCTTCGCGCTAATTGTGTCCGCTTCGCGAACTAAAGAACGCTCGGGGCTAACATTTAGCGAGGCGCTAGCCGAGCATAATTAGCGACCGGAGGGAGCAGAATTAGCGGAGCGAAGCGGAGCCTAATTATTAATAACGTAATTAGTTAAGGAAATGAAAGGAAACTGTATTATCGGTCAATCCGGCGGACCTACCGCAGTGATTAACTCAAGCCTCGCGGGAGTGGCTAAGGCGATCCGCAAGTCGGAAAAGTTTGGCACTTTGTATGGAATGAGATATGGCATCGAAGGATTCATGAATGAGTGGCTCATCAATCTGAGCGAACAGCCAAAGGATCTTATCAAAGGATTACGATACACTCCCGGATCGGCCCTGGGTTCATCGAGGCATAAGCTTAAAGAGGAGGACTTTCCAAGGATCATGGAGGTACTTAAGAAATACGATATCCGCTATTTTTTCCTGATTGGCGGGAATGATACTATGGATACCATCAACCGGGTGGAGACTCATTGCCGCTTGGAGGGTTATGAGCTCACCGGCATCGGAATTCCGAAAACTGTTGACAATGATCTGTTCGGAACCGATCACACCCCGGGCTTTCCCTCGGCTGCACGCAGTAATATCCTGAATGTTATGCAGGCCGGCGTTCTGGCCCGGGATATGAAAAAGGTGGATCAGTTTGTGGTTTACCAAACCATTGGCCGTGATGCAGGATGGCTGGGTGCTGCTACTGCAGCCGGAAGAATCCAGGAGGATGATGCCCCGCACCTGATCTACTGTCCGGAGTTTATTTTCGATCGGGATAAATTCCTGGCCGAGGTGGATGGCACCTATAGAAAATATGGCTATGTATCAGTTGTGTGCGGCGAAGGTTTGAAATATGCCGATGGAACACCGGTAAGTGCAGCCAAAACAAAAGATAAGTTCAATAACACTGAATTCGGAGCCATGGGCGGC
>JAPLDV010000462.1 GCA_026391235.1 Bacteroidia bacterium
ACATGAAATAGAGCCGCTGGTTGTCCGGGGTCATGCAAGGCTCAGAGGCCGGATGGGCGGCGGAAGGTTCAAACTCAGCGGGAGCTGTCCAGGAACCATCCACAAACCGGGAAAAATAGAGTTTGCTGGGAACATTCTCCCCGAACCGGTAAAAGTAAACTTCGGTGCTGTCGGAAGATAAAGTGAGAGAGTATTCCCGAAATCCTGAAGATGATACGATATCCGGGGCAAACTTCTCAGGCGTCATTCCCGGAGGAGTCATACCCAGGTAGGGCTTTTTAGTAAACTGATTATTTACGGATTCATTAAAATAGATCTGATTTCCACCAGTCCCTTCCTTTTTCCTCAAAATAATATCAAGGTCATTTTCCTTGGCTTGGGTTGTTGCAGATGCAATTAGAATTACCGCTACTACTAACAATGACCATAATGTTTTCATTTTTTTTGACGTTTTTTCAATTGTTTTCATCTGTTCGTCAGAAAAACTTTCCTTGAAAATAATTTTTTCCTGGTTTGGACACTGATTAATAATATCTGGTTACCGTACCGTCTTTTTAATGCGGTCAGATCCATCTGGTAAGATGTACTTTCAGGCCTGACCGAACTAACCACCCTGCCGTCAAGAGTGCAAATTGTAACGGAGATGCATGGTTCTGATGAGGAAACGTTTAATTCATTTCCGTAGATATGCATTTCCTCACTGTTATCAGCACCAGATTGCTCTATTCCACTGTATACCCCACTATAAAAGCTGACCGTGTTCCCATCAAAATCAGGGATGGCGAGAACATTGTCGGAATCATTGAGGCATAATCCGGCGGGACTGGTAAGGCCGGAGTAGATAACTACGGGAGCCTGTTGAAGGGAACGATCAAAACGATACACTTTGCCGCCGCCGCGATGGCACGAAACATACAAATTGCCCAGACTATCCCTGACCACTCCATCGAAATTGCCAAGTTGGGTGGTTTTTAGCGTTGTCACGGAATAATTCGAAAGGTCAACCGCCTTAATTGCGGAATTGATCTCCCACGATACCACGATAAGCCGGTTGTTTACCGGATCAAATGCCATATCCTGAGCATATTGCGGGATCCCTGATGTTACGATGGTCGTTGCTTCATAGGTATCCATATTAACTTTAAAAATCTTACCACCGCTTTCCACCGCGTAAACATTGTGCTGGTTATCAGTGATCATCCCATCGAGAAAGGTCGAGACATTCAATGTCACTTCGCAGAATTGCCGAAGGGTGTTCAGATCCAGGAACCGGATCTTCTTACCGTAACTTACCATAAGCATCGTGTCTTTGATGTGAATACCCATACATCCGGTCAGCCCTGAGAGAACTACCTGCTGCGTGCCGGTTTTGTCTATTGCAACTATCGTTCCGTTGCCATAATTTGTAACCAGATACCGTTGATACAAATGATCATAAGCAATGTGCTCAGGATTTCGGAGTAGGGTTTGGTTAAAACCTGCCAGCGGAACCAAGCTCACGATCAGAAGAGTAAATACGACCCAAAGATTTTTCATAGCCATCATTTTTATGATCAAAATTACCCTGATCCAATGGCTTAAAGAGATGAAAACCTGATCAAAATCTAAGCAAAAGTTGTTTGTATTGGGTCTGACCTTGTCATCCCGACGAAGGTCGGGATCCCTTGACGCTACTCCGAGTCGACTTTGGTCTCTCCCGCTCTAACCTTAGTTACCCTGGTTTTACCATTTTCCAGCAAAACATCCCAGTTGATATTCCCCTTGGTGTTATTGGTAAAGGTGGATGACTTTACTCCATCATGTTGCACGGTGATGGTTCCATCGAACACTGGCATATCTTTTAACTCTGCCCACCCGGTAGCTGACGTAAGCCGGGATTTTGTGCGGATGGTTCTGGTTGCGGCCTCGGCTTCTATACCCATCAACCCCATTGCATAGGCTTCGATCGCAGCATAGGATACTTCAGGGTATTCACGACGCTTCAATTCCGGTGCAACTAACCGGACCAGTAATTTATAAGCATCTTCGGCTTTTCCGAACCGATAAGTTTCAAGCGGATAGTAGGTATTCATTTCAACACCGGTTTTGGGAACCACTGCAATGAGATGGCCAATTACCGCTGATGCCCGGTCGGAAGGCACTACGTCCCATCGTAATAAAAACGACATCATCTGCTTGTCATCGAGCCATTTGCCATTATAGCGGATATAATGATGGTAAAGTCTTTTATCCTTGTCCCACCAGACTGAATTCAGATGATCATTGATCTTGTTGGCCCGGTTCAGATAATCCTTTGCTTGATCAGCTTGTTTTCTTAGAAGAAGCATCTTCGAATAATCGAGATTGCCGATATATTGGGCAGCAAGCAGATCTGCACCCACGCGGCCGTACTGTTCTTCATTGTAAGAACTGAGTCCCCTGCTGCTTGTGCTGTCGGGGCTGCCTTCCATGAGGCCATCGCCATCGGGATCCCAGCGCCTGACATATTCGTTCAATGATTTTTCGTAGAAATTTATGAATACCGGATCAGTCAGGTAGGTCGAGTCGCCGGTCCAGAGCCATGCCCGATAGCAGGCATCGATGATATCAAAGTTTGCCGGAAGGTTATACCAGAAATCCTGATCTGATTTATAGTCAACCGGCGCCGGAAGATTGAACCTGTTGATCTCCCAATAGCCGCACCAGTCACGACTTTCTGATATTGCTGCCACGAATTTTGAAAGCAGGTTTTTATTGATATCGGCCAATCCGAGCAGTTGCGCGCCAACCAGCTGATGCGACACATCGCGCATGCAGAATGCCTCTCGTTTGGGCAAAGCCGCTTCATACCAATGCCCTACCGGATCATTACCCCTGAAAACGTATGCCATGGCCTGAATTTTAGCCCATTCGAATCCGGCTGTCAGAGTCTTGTCGTCACTTGAAAAGCTGATTTTGGCATCCTGGGGGAATGCCGAGACGGTCAGAAGCACTGCAAATAGTAAATTATGGATTGGTTTCATGATCTCACTGTTCACTGTGTCACTTTTTGGCTAAAGTCCATAAGGCTTTGTGGATCAACATAATCCTCCATATAGATGTGGGGGCAATATAAAAGAGTTCACCCTGATAATTGAAGCGGTTGTCATATTATTAAACAAGCTCAAAATGTGGGGGCAACTGATCAGAATCAACTTCAACTCCCGCCCTTAACGTCCTTAACATCCTCACGTCCTTAACCTCTCTACCCGTACTTGTATCATCCTCTGATGCTCCTCATCGGACGATGCCGGGTCTTTCATCTGCAGGAACAAGGCACATGGGAGCTCGGTACAATCGCCGCAGCTTTCATATCCCCGTTCGTTGAAAGCGCACTGAAACAAGGGGCAGACTTTGTCCGGCATCATTTCCTGTGCCCAAAAGGTACTTCCCTGCACGGCATAGCAGCCAGTGCAAGTCCTTTCATAATATTCACAGTCTGAGCAATCCAGCCCGCATAGAGAAATAGTTTTCATTCTTTACGTTATTAACATTGTTATCTTTCTGACAGACGCAAATATGCGTCTCTACATAATGTTTATCTGTGGAAGCTTTCCCCGATAAACTTAAGTCCGTCGCTTATCCCCGTTCGCCAATAACTCCAGGTGTGTCCGCCATCGCGAACCCTGAATTCATGTTTGATTTGCTTGTCACGCAGAAGAACATGCAGCGCAGCGTTGCCTTTGTAAAGGAAGTCATCATCACCGCAATCAATATAAAACCGAACCTTTTCGATCTGTTCTTTTGGAAGGGAGCCGACCAGATCGAGGATGCTGTTGGCCCTGTAGTGAGGAGTAAGATAAGTTTTTTCCTGGGTTAAACCGAATAGCTTTTCGAATAAGCCATCACGGTTTCCAACAGGCATCGCCTTTACTTCTTCATCGGTCCAAACCGCCGAACTGAATGCAGCGCAGGCAGCAAACATTTCGGGATGTTTAAGGGAATACAGAAGTGATCCGAACCCTCCCATAGATAATCCCGACACTCCGCGGAACTCTTTCTTTGCCCTTGTACGATAGGTTTTATCAATAAAGGGAATGAATTCCTGAATAAACATATCTTCGAAATTCTCCGATCCGTCGGCATTGTTCATGTACCAGGTGGCTTTGGCATCCGGCATTACGATGATCATCGAAGGAATCTCCCTCGATGCAATAGCCCTGTCGGCAGCCATATCCACTTCTCCAAACTGGATCCAGCCGGTTTCGTTATCAGTATATCCGTGTAACAAATAAACAACAGGGTAATAACGCGTACCTCCCTTATAATCTGCAGGCAGGTAAATGGCATAATTCACATCCCGGCCAAGAACCTGGCTCTTCATGGAGAGGCCTTCCAGTACCTGGCCCATGGGAACAACCTGACAGATTGAAGGAAGGAAAAAGGAGCTAAAAAGGCTGATAATCAGTAATTTAATTTTCATACCCGACTAATTTTAACGGAGGTTAAATTAGCGAATTATGCTATGAATTTTATGATTCCGATCAGGGTTTTGCGAAATGACCGTATAGACGGATATATCCGTCTCTACAACCCGCATAGCACCATGCTTATGTTCCAAAGCTTTTCGGCAACAACCAGGTCGTAAGATGCCTTTGACGAGGCTTTTTCTTTTCGTTTAACAAAATACTTGCCGCTAATTCCTTCCACTTCAGGAGATGCGGCCAGGTAAACCGATGTTTCAGCCCCTTCGGCAGGCTGGATGGTAAACGGTTTCATTAACTTCATCATCCAATTCGGCTTTTCAGAGTTACGGTCAAAAGCAAAACGGGTGTTGACGAATCCCGGATGCAGACAGTTTACGGATACTCCGGTTCCGTTTAAACGGTGAGCCAACTCGTAGGTAAACAATATGTTGGCCAACTTGGATTGCGCATAAGATTTCCATCCTGAATACTTTTGCTGTAAATGGATATCATTAAAATCAATTCTCCCTCCGAAATGTGCTCCGGAAGAGACGTTAATGATCCGGGAAGGTGAACTTTTTTTCAGCAGATCCAGCAGCAATTGAGTCAGCAGAAAATGTCCGAGATGATTGACTCCGATCTGATATTCAAAACCATCGGCAGTTTCCATCCTTTTATCAGTAAAAATGCCGGCATTGTTGATCAGAACATCGAGCCGCGGATATTTGGCGTTGAATTCTGCCGCAAACTTTCGAATGCTCGCCAAGCTGGCCAGATCACACTGCATAAGGTCGACCTGATTATTCCTGCTGATCCTGACTACCTCCTGCCTTGCCTTTTCACCCTTTACCAAATCACGGCACATCATTACCACATGGGCACCCATTTCGGCCAGGGCAGTCGCTGTGGCTTTTCCTATTCCGGAATTAGCGCCGGTAATCAGAATTATCTTGTTTTCCATTTTGTTAATTTGGTATAGAACAAATATCTGCCCAAATGGTTTCGCAATTAATGTGTTGCGATATCGCCCTGCTAATTGCGAAACAGGTAGGATAGCTTAAAGAAGAATCCCCTCTGCATTTCCACCGGCTTTAGGTCGCCCCCAAAAAAGGGTTGCGATTCTTCCGATTGTTCATAAAGAGATCCATATCCTATGTAGCAAACGGTTCCGGGGATATACGTGAAGGATACCAGAAAGTCGGTGAGCAATGATTTGTAAAAACCATTGTATTCAGTTATTCCTCTTATAAACAGGTATTTATTGAACTGATAGGTAAGTTTTAACCTTTCGATGGGGTATCGGTATATGGTTTTATTATCGCTTTTACTGATAAAATCTGCATATACAAAGCTGAGGGTGGATGCAAATTTTGGCCAGGGCTGAAAAGCGGCACTCAGGGTTAATCGGTTGCTCATGCCACCGAATGGATCCGTAGAATAGTAAATGGCATGGCCACGACGGTACGACAGGTTACCTGAAAACCAATTTTTATAGCGGCCTTGGAGTATAAGCTGAAGACCTCCTGTTTGGAATCGCTGTCCGAGGAATACCTCGTTGGAATAAGCATATTTAACTTTCATCTGTGTGGTTCCTCCA
>JAPLDV010000290.1 GCA_026391235.1 Bacteroidia bacterium
CAATACATCCGCGCAATTGCCCGTATTCAGTCAATGTAACAAAGGCACCGGCCGGAGTTCTTAGATTGGTTGTCAGTATCTTTTCGTCTATTTCGGGCACCTTCCCGTTTTTAACATATTCATGGATCGTTTGTCTGGCAATTTGAAGCAAGGTAGTTTTTTCCGTTTCGGTAAGGTCGAATTTCTGAGCATCTTCAACCTTCTTTTGTACCAGTTCAATGGCATAATATCCAACGACCCTGTTCTTTCCTCCGTATTGAGGCGTATCACCCGAATTCCTGTGAAGAATTTTCCGGAACTCAAGATCCGTATGCTTCTCAGTCATGTCAAGCAGCGTCAGTACCGATGTCCAGCCGCACATGGCAGTTTCAAGGTTGGGCATATTTCTGCCTTCGTCAGCGCGTTTAACTTTAAAAAATGCATTGGCAGAATTGGATAGAACTGCGTCAGCCATGATGCTGTCGGATAGGTTGGAATCGGCATATTTGGGATAGTGGGAAAAATCGGTACTGATGACGAACAGATTATCGCCGTTCAGGAATGGTGCCAGTGCAGCAGCAAGACGATTACAGGTGGCAGGGGATTCACCGCCGATGATAATGGGCACAATGGTAAATGGTTCTTTCAGCCAATACTGTAAAAAAGGCAATTGAACCTCAAGGCTGTGCTCCCGTTCATGGGGTCGGGAATCATCGGAAATGAAATTGTATTTCTTTACCAGCCAACCGGCAAGTGTATCGACCCTGACTTTCCCGAGAGGGGTAATAAAGTCGCCGGTTGAATAAGCCGAAGCGCCGTCGAAATAGGTGGTATGACTTGAACCTATCACGAATACATGCCTGAAGACCGCATCCCGGTCTATTTGTTTGAAGCCGGCAACAGCTACACTTCCCGAAAAAATATAGCCTGCATGGGGGACAATGAGAGCAAGGGGCTGCTGTTTCAGAACCGAAGGAGCATGGTTAAATAAATCAGAAAGTAATCTTGATAAGTCACCCTTATCGGCAGGATAGAAAGATCCGGCAACAGCCGGCTGCCGGTCGACTTTTGCAGGCTTTTGGATGCGAGTCCCGGCAAATGAGAATAATATCAGGAATAAAATGCCTGCAACAAAAGATATTCGTGTCAGATACTTTTGCATGGCGCTTTTTTCCTAAAAGTACAAAAACAATCGGCTGTGATGCAAGTATTCGGGCAGAAATTAGAAAATACTCAGACTTATTTTTTTCATGTCTGTGCTTTATCTTTAAGTTAAGAAGAATTATCCCTATTCTCAACTGATTGCATCATTTATTCGTGATCTACACAATTTTAGATTCAAGTACTACAGCAGATTGCTTCCCGCTTCGTGCCTCGCGGTCGCAATGACGGATCATTTTTTTTTGAGGGAGAGTGAGGATAGAAGGAGGCGGGCTACAATCCAGCTATGAACCAAAACTGATGATCCGCCTCCTTCTATCCTCACTCTCCTGATCAACGACATGCCGTCATTGCGAAGAGCAACAACGAAGCAATCTGCTGATATACAATTAAATATAT
>JAPLDV010000180.1 GCA_026391235.1 Bacteroidia bacterium
TAGGCACTTTAGGCACTTTAGGCACTCTTTGATGTCTAAGCTATATGGTACTTAAAGGACCGGTAACTATAAACCGCCACAACGATCAGGCAAATCAAGGGCAGTACAAATGACAGGTTAACTTCAGAGATATAGCCAAAAATTTTGATATCCGAAAACCCGCTGCCTCCGATATCGAGTATCCAACCCTGAAGGGGCGGCATCAATGCACCACCAACAATGGCCATGACTAACCCGGCGGAGCCCAGTTTAGCTTCGTCACCCATACCGCGCAGTGCTATTCCATAAATAGTTGGGAACATTAGTGACATAGTGAGGGAGATCCCTACCAGACAATACAACCCACTGATTCCCGGAAGTAAAATAGTTCCAAGGGTAAGGGCTATGCCTGTTAAAGCATAATAAAACATAAGTTTGCCCGGATTAATATACTTGAGCAAAAAGGTGCTCCCGGCACGACCGCACAGGAAGGCCCCCATGGCAGCCATATTGTACCAGGTTGCCGTGAGCTGCTGGTCATCCGGACGGCTTGCGTTGAGGTTGTCAACATATTGGAAAATAAAGGTCCAGCACATGATCTGACACCCTACATAAAAAGCCTGAGTGATAACCCCTTCGTAATATCGCTTATTCTTAAGTAATTTGCGAACGGTGGCTCCGATGGGTAATGTGATTTCATCCCTCTTTTTAGGCATTTTTGAAACCGAAACAATCAGCAGTATCACCAAAACAAGAACACCCAGCGCAATGTACGGCCCGCTGATCAGGCTCAGGTCGTTCGTCCGGATAGTGGCCTGTTCGGCTGCCGACAAGGTATCATAAATCATATCGCCCTTATGATGAATAACCTCGCCGCCGGCATTCAACACATTGGCGGTAAATGTGTTGTCGGATTGAAGGGTGCCCATCACGAATAGTTGTGCCACCAGCATTCCTAAAAGAGATCCTACGGGGTTAAACGACTGAGACAGATTCAACCTGCGGGTGGCCGTTTCATCCGGTCCAAGGGAAAGTATGAACGGATTTGAGGTGGTTTCAAGAAATGCAAGGCCAAAAGTGAGAATATACAGTGAGGCTAAAAAGAATCCGAATTTCTCTTGTGCAGCTGCCGGATAAAACAGCAGGGCACCAATGGCATACAAGCTTAGCCCTACCATTATACCGGCCTTGTAAGAGAACTTCCTTATAAACAGTGCAGCCGGAATAGCCATCGTGGCATATCCGCCGTAAAAGGCCAGCTGAACCAGCGCAGCCTCAAAATTCGATAACTCCCTCATTACCTTTTTAAAGGCCGACACCATAGGATTAGTCAGGTCATTGGCAATACCCCATAAGAAAAACAAACTGGTAATCAGAATAAATGCAAATAACAACTCCTTCGGAACCAATGGCTTATTTGTTTTCATTTCGTTAACATGCTAATGTGTTAATGTGCTGGATCCACCTTTAATCATTTTTAATTTTTAAAAGGAATCCATCTCCCGGTATGCAGCTATCACTCTCGCATCTCCCTCCGCGCCTGGCAAAGTTTTCCCGTGCTCCATGCAAAGGGTGCCGTCATATCCTTTTTCAAAGAGATACTTGAAAATGTTTTTGTAATTGATCTCACCGGACGTAGGTTCGTTTCTGCCCGGATTATCGCCCAGATGAAAAGCACCAATCTCTCCGTAGGAAGCCTCGATATTGGGAATGAGATTTCCTTCGGTTATTTGCTGATGATACAGGTCGTTGATTATCTTGATATTCGGACTGTTCACAGCCCTGCAGATCAGGTAAGCCTGGGGAATCCTGGTCAGGAAAAGACCGGGATGATCATGAAGCGTATTCAACGGTTCGAGTACCATAGTTAATCCCGCCGGCGCAAATATTTCAGCACAATACCTAAGGTTCTCGATAACATTGGCCGTCTGATAGTCCCAATGCAGACTTTCATCATATCTTCCCGGGACCACCAAAGCCCATTTGGCATTGGTCCTTTTGGCAACTTCAACACCCTGTTTCATCCGTTCGAGCAGCATCGCCCTTTTCTCAGGATCGCTGGTCACGAAGGATGTCACCCCAAAATCAGCATACAACACAAAAGGCCCCATATCCATTCCAAGTCTGGCTAATTCGGCAGAAATCTTGTCCTGTTCCTCCATGGGCCTGTCCATAAAGCCATTATCGAAAATTGCCCGAAATCCTTGTTCATTGCAATACCTGATATTATCGATCGGATCATGACTCCCAACCGTAGTACTGAACATACCGATCGACGGTGCATATTTAAGTCTGAATGGCCCATTTTCAACAGACTTATTCTTTATTGCCTCTTCATTCTGAGCCTTTAAAATTGATGGAGCGGCTACTGCTGCTGCCATTGCTAATGCCGATTTCTGAATAAACCTCCTCCGGCTGTTATTTTTCTGATCCATAATATTATTTATTTATTGATGAAAAGGGCGGGGGTAACCCCGCCCATGCATGCATCCATTTACCGATATCCTTGATTATTCAGTTGCTGCAAGGCCCGGAATGGGGATTGTCTTCGATACATCATTCACCGGACCCAGAACATAAACTTTTGGTCCCAGATTCATGTCTGAATTCAACATTTCATCATACGTAACCTCTCTGCCGGTATATGCGGAGACCCTTCCCATGATTCCAACCATCGTGGACACTGCAGTATTTTCAGCCTCATTGATGGGCTTGTTTGTCCGTATTGCAGTAACCAGGTCGATATGTTCCTGGTCATACGGTCCCACGGCCAGGCTTTTTTCTCCCTGGGCATCAACTATGTATGGGAATGTCCAAATATCTTTACCGGCAAGATCAACCAATTTGATGTTTCCCCAATTTAGAAGAGCGGCCCCTTCGGCTCCCTGCATTCTTTCATAAACACCGCCGCCGCAGCCATCGATCTGACGGCACATGCTATGCATATGACGGCCATCTTCAAAAACATAGTCAACACTGAAATTGTCGTACTGATCCCCTGTTACCCTGCGCTGCCTCGAACCAAAACCTAATGCCTTAACCGGATGAGCCTCCATGAACCATATCCCGACATCAATATTATGAACGTGCTGCTCAACAATATGGTCACCCGATAACCAGGTCCAGTTCACCCAGTTCCGTATCATGGCCTCCATCTCGCTCCATTCGGCTTT
>JAPLDV010000191.1 GCA_026391235.1 Bacteroidia bacterium
GTGGTTTGTTTTCTTTTTATCTTTGCCCCCCTCAATTTGTCTAAATGGAACTTACAGATACTCATTGCCATATATATCTTCCTGAATTTGACAGCGACCGTACCGCTACCATTAGGAATGCATTTGCCGCCGGAGTAACAAGAATTTTTCTTCCTCACGTCGACAGCTCAACCACCGCCGGCCTTTTGGACCTTGCCGACCTGTATCCTCTCAATTGCTTCCCGATGATGGGACTTCATCCGACTTCAGTGAATGCCGGATTTGAACAGGAACTCGAACACGCATTGGCTTTGCTCGACACGCGCAAAATCTATGGCATCGGCGAAGTGGGTATCGATCTCTATTGGGATAAATCTTTTCAGGCTCAGCAGGAGGAAGCTTTCAGAATTCAGCTCGGATGGGCTTCAAACAGGAATCTCCCCGTAATCATTCATGTGAGGAACAGTCATTCGGAAACCGTTGAGATCATTAAGAAATCAGGGCTAACCAACCTGACGGGCATCTTTCATTGCTTTTCCGGAACTCTGGATCAGGCACGGGAAATCATCGGCATGGGGTTCCATCTTGGGATCGGAGGCGTATCAACCTTTAAAAATTCCGGACTAAATCAGGTACTTACCAAAATTGATCCAAAATGGATAGTTCTGGAAACGGATTCTCCTTACCTGGCTCCGGTCCCATTCAGGGGCAAGCGGAATGAACCATCCTATCTGGTTCATACCGCTTCCAAAGTGGCCAATATATATAGCATGTCTATTGTTGAACTCGCAAAACTGACAACCAACAACAGTAAACGACTATTCGGGATATGAACACGCAATCCAAACCTTCTATATTGATCATCTATACCGGGGGTACCATAGGGATGATCACTGAGCCGCTAACCCGGTCGCTGGTACCCGTGGATTTTAAAGAAATATCGGGGCAATTGCCTGAACTACTCAAGTTTGATCTTAATCTTTCCACTTTCACCTTTGACCCACCGGTTGATTCATCTAATATCACCCCGGATTTCTGGGCAGTGCTCGCTCAGGTGATCGAACGGGAGTATCTGAATCATGACGGATTTGTTGTCCTGCACGGAACCGACACCATGTGTCGGAGCTATTCACTACCCGGTAAATGAAAAGCCATTGAAAGTTCACACTCAAATGAACGACGAAGTGGCTATATTGAAACTCTTTCCCGGAATCCGGCAGGAGCTTGTGCGCTCCGTGCTCACTCTCCCCTGGATAAAAGGAATAGTCCTTGAAACTTTTGGTGCCGGAAATGCCCCCACTGCGGATTGGTTTATCGACGATATCCGGACATCCTGTGAGCATGGTTTAATAATTCTGAATGTAACTCAATGCCCTGCAGGATCAGTAAATCCGGGGAAATATGAAACCAGCAGGTTACTTCATGATGCCGGCGTTATCAGCGGCAGGGACCTGACTACTGAAGCCGCTGTTACCAAATTAATGTTTCTGCTGGGACATGAGATCGACCCGTCTGCTGTAAAAGAACACTTAAACGAATCAATCAGTGGTGAAATAACTCTTTAGATCACTTCTTTTAATATTTTTTTTGTAATTTTCGCCGCGTTTTTTGGAGAGATGGC